>NZ_JAABLS010000013.1:0-208730 GCF_009915195.1 Proteus sp. G2674 | reverse complement strand
TTTGCGGTAAGAGAGGGAGACTTCGATAAGTTGCGTGAAGTCGGCTTTAGCCGGATCTTGGCAATGAGGCATTTGGCAATCGATGTTCACGATAGTCGCGTCAGTCAGTGTCGTGGTAAAGAAGTGCTCTTGTTTACCTTCTACCGAGGTGCGATACCATTTTAGCTCAACTTTTGGCAACATTTCGCCGGAAGCCAATGCGTTATATAGCAGGGGAACTGCTTTATTTAATGCCACGGTAAAACGAAATGGTTTATGCGCACGTTGGCCGGAAGGTTGTCCTGATTGCGGATCGGTCGGTACTGTCACCACATGAGAAAATGCTTGTACCAACATTTGGTCTTCATGACCTTGTACATAAATGTTGCCGACAGAATCTGCAGTAAACGCGCCTGCAGTGATGTTGCCCTGAGTTTTTCCTTCAATGGAAATATAGCAAGGAGTTGGCATAATGAGATCCTTTTATTAAAAATGACAAATTAAATTAAATGATTGTCTTAAAAACAATCCGTTAGTTATGTCCGTCATCTTAGCCAGTGCGCACGGTAAGACTTGATTAAAGAATCATAAAAGCTTATCAATAAGCTGTAAACCGCCCCTTGCTGTTGTATCTCTCTAGGATAAGTCACTTAGCGTAAACTGGTTGAAATATCGATATATTATGCTGAAAAAATAATCATAAAAAGTGTTTATCAGCATAAAATATGATGAAGAAATAGACAAATGGCTCGCAGCCCAGTAAACACTATGTACATAAAAATATATTTTGTAACAAAGTTTATAGAATAAATGAAAAAGATTTTAACTATTTGATATTTAATGATATTAATTCTTTTTTTATAAAGGTTTCACCATTTTTCTTTTTATTGTTATTATTGGTCTAGATTATTAATCTAAAATAATTGCTTTACTCGAAATAATATTTCAAATATTTCGTATTTATGAGTTATATAATCAATTTGAGGGGGTTTTATAGTGAGAGGAACTCATTTTAACTACACATAGAAACAATAAAAACTATTGAAAAAATAATATTTTTTTTAATTGGCTATATTAAATTTAAACCATTTCAACATTTCTGATAGCGCGATAGCCAGTTGTTTACAAGGTAAAAATAATAGTTTTACTAATATATAGAGTAGCGGGGGATATGAATTATTGGCAGTGTATTAACGTTCTATAATAGATTAACACACTGCACTATCTGATTTATTTCTCATTCGCGATAACGATTAGATCACTTTTTCTTATTCAGCATCGCTTTTAAATCAGCAAAGGGGTTATAGGTTGCTTGCCCAACATCATCTTGGGCATCTTCCCCTGCTACAACGGTAGAGCCGTACTCTTCTGCTTCTGTGTATTTTGAGTGCTCATGATCATGACAATACAGACACAGTAACTCCCAGTTACTGCCATCTTCGGGATTATTGGTGTGGTCGTGATCAATATGATGAACGGTTAATTCACGCAGATTTGAATAGACAAATTCACGAGCACAACGTCCACAAACCCAAGGGTAGAGTTTTAGCGCCTTTTCGCGGTAACCGCTTTCTAGTTTTGCATAGTTTTTGGGGATCACAGCCATGGTTTATTTTGCCTGTTATAAATGATAGAGAAAGTTTTTTTGGTTACTTCTCAATATACCCTAATGCATTAAGGGAGCCAATGTGATTAACACAACGCTTACTCAGCAAATAACATCGATATGGTGATGAGTGTTATTATGATAATTTGCGTTGTTGTAACGAGATGCAGTCTTAAAAATTACAGGTATAATTTCGGGCATTATTGAGCAAAATTAGGCATAAAAATGGCAAAACTTACCTTACAAGAGCAGATGCTAAAAGCGGGATTAGTGACAAATAAGAAAATGGCTAAAGTACAAAGAACGGCGAAAAAATCGCGCGTTCAGGCCAGAGAAGCAAAAGAGGCTGTAGAAGAAAAGAAACGTTTACAGCTTGAGCGTGATAAACAACTTAGTGAACAGCAAAAACAAGCAACCTTATTAAAAGAGTATAAAGCGCAAGTTAAACAACTTATTGAGATGAATAGAATTACCCCTGCCAAGGGCGATATTGATTTTAAATTTACCGATAATAATGTGATTAAAACGCTTGAGGTGGATAAAGTAACACAATCTCAATTAATTAATGGTCGTTTAGCTATTGCACGTTTAGTGATTGATAGCGCCGGAAACAGTGAATATACCATTATTCCTGCAAGTGTGGCAGATAAAATCATGCAAAGAGATGCAGATTGTATCTTATTAAACAACACATTAAGCCAAGCAGAACAAGACGAAGATGATCCTTATGCTGATTTTAAAGTACCAGACGATTTAATGTGGTGATTTTAAGGGTGGCTTGATATTAAAACGGCGAAGGTAGATAAATATCCATCGGTTGCTCACTAATAGGGTGAATAAAATGTAACTCACAGGCATGCAACATTAGCCGTGGGGTATGCTCTGTTCCTGATAATAATAGGCCACCATACAAATCACACCCTAAAATAGGGTGCCCTAAATATTGGCAATGGATACGCAATTGATGCGTTCTGCCTGTTTCCGGTGTGAGTCGCACGCGCGTTAAAGGTAATCGGGCGCCATCAGCAAGAGTCTGATAAAACCGTTCGATAACTTGATAGTAAGAGCGCGCAGCTTTGCCTTGTGTGATGCTAATCGACATACGTGGAAAGTGTTGTGGATCTTTCGCGATAGGCGCTTCTATAACACCACTATCATGTTGCAAATGGCCACATAATAGGGCGTCATAAGCTTTAGTGACGGTGCGCTGGCTAAATTGTTGACAAAGTGCACGGTTAATCGCTTTATTCAGGGCAATAACCATCACCCCCGATGTGCCAAAGTCTAAACGATGAACTAAGGTGCACTCGGGAAACAATGGTACTAAGCGATAATGAACAGAATCGATATTTTGCGGGTTTTTACCTGAAAGGCTTAGTAAACCTGATGGTTTGTTTATTACCAGTAGATGTTCATCTTGATAAAGATACTCAATCTTGTCATGGCAAATGGGGGCAATAAAGGTATCAATAATCGTCGACATCAAATTATCCTGATCACAAAAGTGCACTGATCATAGCTAAATTTCAGCCGATTGGCGACTTAAACCACAATATGCTTAGTGACTCAATTTAAAGACTAATAGGCAAAGGCATAGTCTGAATGCAGATTGTGCTTTATACTGCATAGAGAAAATTGAGTAATAATGATCATGTAGGCGGTAATGGCAATGAATGGAACAATCACAAAATGGTTTGAAGATAAAGGTTTTGGATTTATCAAAGATGAAAATGGGGATAATCGCTATTTTCATGTGATTAAGGTTGCCAACCCTGATCTTATTAAAAAAGATGCAATAGTTACGTTTGAACCCACGACCAATATGAAAGGGTTATCAGCCTATGCAGTAAAAGTGATCCCAGACAGTAAATATATCTTTATTGCCGGAGAGCGCGTTAAGTTAACGTCAATTAAGTCTTATCGTGTTTATAGCGAACAAGTACCCGTTAAAACGCATATTGATAAAGAAAATACAATCTTATCGGTTGGTATGCTAATGAACAGTATTAAGCCTAAATCTGAGTCGGCAGCAGATCAAACGCGTACTTTGAAAAAAATTGATATCATTACTTATCACGGCAAAGTATTAACCTTTACTGATGATGAAGTCGATATTGATGCAACAGTCAAAGTGATTAAGGCTTAATTGAGATAATGCGCATCTGTTTTTAACTCAATAGCGCAATGGATCACCTTTGTGATTAAGCATATTATGCAGTAGAGTGTAATATGCTTAACTGATTGTTTTATCATGATTATTAATTGATTAGGTGAGATATGCTGGATTTTTTAAAAAATTATGACAATTTAACCGTCAGTGAAAAGAAAGTATTAAAGTATCTTACCGATTGACACGGTTATTTTTATCTCTCTTTCAGGGGGAACTAAAAAGATCATTGAAACGGCAAAAATTGTGCAGTTAAAAGAGGCAAACATTATCAGTATGACAGCCTTTAATACCAATGAGTTAACCAGTTATGCGACGCATACGCTATTTTGTTTCGCGGATAATCATGATACGAAAAAAGATGATACCAAGTCACGAATTGGTTTTTTTATTTTGGTTGATTTGTTAATAAATGAAATAGAAAACCTACTTTAAACATTATTTTTTAGTCTCAGAATTATCTCTTCAAGATTAACTTTTTCACGGCCTTATTCTTTACTATATTAATAAATTTAATGTATTTTAAGCTAAAATAACAATTTATTTTAAAAACACCTTTATTTTCAATTTGTTCAATATCTCTTTAATGGGCTATTTATTAATAATAGAACATTCTATCTTCAAAAATTTATTATTTATTAAATTATTTTTTAATTTAAAAGACCTAGGTCATAATAAATGACCTAAGATAATATTTAAAACTAGCCCGCCATTCATTTTATAGATAACTCAATGCTAGAGTACTTTTGTCATTTTTCTATATTCGAGAAGTCATAAGGAAAAAATATGGCCAAGAAAAAATTCAGCGAATCCATACAGCGCTTTGGTAGGACCCTACTCCTGCCAATCGGTGTTTTAGCGCCTATCGGTATGATACTGGGTATCAGTGGCGCTTTAGTTCAGTCTTATATGATTGCACGCTTTCCTTTCCTGGGGAATGAAACAGTCAATGCATTATTAGTGAGCATCCGTTCTATTGCAGGGGTCGTGTTTGATAATATTCCACTGCTATTTGCTATGGGTGTGGCTTATGGTATGAGCCATAAAGACAAGGGGATCGCCGTGTTTGCCTCCGTTGTCGGCTATTTAACCTTGATTAGCACCATTAATATTTGGCTCGTTTTGACGGGGAAACTCGCTGATCCTGCCGTAATGACTCAAGTGGGGCAGATCAAGGTGTTAGGTATTCAAACCATGAATATCAGTGCCGCAGGGGGGATTATCACCGGATTAATTGCCGCTTGGGCGACAGATAAATTCTATAACCTTGAACTTCCTACCGCTTTTGCCTTCTTCTCCGGTAAAAAATCCGTTGCCATTATTATGGTGGGATTAATGATTGGCGTAGGGGCATTACTACCCTTTATCTGGGAAGTCTTGGTGATGGGATTAACAAAACTTTCCGCGGTCTTCCTGAGTCCTGTCGGACCATTCTTTACAGCAGGGGGAGAGCGACTGTTTATTCCATTTGGTTTACACCATGTATGGAACGTGTTGTTTAGATTTACCGAAGCAGGTGGCTCTTACGTTATTGATGGACAAACCTATGTGGGTGTTGTTCCTGCCATGACAGAAGTGTTGTTTAACCAAGGGCCAAGTAGTGAATATTGGTCAATGATGCCAAGCTTAACGCGTTTTATGGCACAACAACAAATGCTGGTCACTCTGTTCTTATTCCCAGCAATTGCCTTAGCAATTTATAGAACGTCGAAAAAAGAGAATCGCGCAGAAGTTAAATCTATGTTGGTGACCATGGTATTAACCGCCATGTTAGGTAACGTCACTGAGCCACTTGAATTTACCTTTGTGTTTATTGCGCCACTTTTATATCTGATTTACGCCATTATTGTTGGTATTGGTGCGGTTTTACTCTCTTTTGCTGGCGTGGCGATTGGCTATATCCGAGGTACGGTATTTGACTTCACCATCTTTGGTCTGCTCTATGAACATACCAACTGGATCTACTTAGTGATTATTGGTTTAGGTCTGGCGGTTGTCACTTACTTCATTTTCTACTGGGCCATTATTAAGTTTGATATCAAAACACCGGGTCGTGAAGAATCAAGCAATATGAAAAATACGCTTATTAAAGAGAAGCGTTATGGCGAAATTGCGGAGATCTTAATTCGCGCTTTAGGCGGAAAACAAAATATTCGTAACGTTGATAACTGTATTACTAGACTCCGTGTCGATATCGGTGAAGTAAATCAAATTGATAAAGAGTTAATGTTGGAATCAGGTTGTACAGCATTCTTTATTCCTGCAGCGAACCATGTCCATATTGTTTATGGGCCAAAAGTTGAGTTTGTTCGCAATGCTGTTGATGAAGCAATGAAGAAATAACAAAGGATACAAAATGAGAGCGTTATACGATTCTAAAAGTAAAACAATCGATGATCGCGGTATTAAAGCGCTGTTATCCAATGAAGCTAAATATTCAACTTGGTTGATGTTTGAGGCGATGCTCGCTCAAGCTCAAGCTGAACACGGTTTTATTCCACAGTCAGCGGCTGATGAAATTAAAGAAAAAGCGGTTATTGAGAATATCGATTTTGAAGAAATGAACCGCATTTACCAAAAAATCGGTCATGGTTTCGTGCCCTTTTTAAAAGTGTTAGTTAAGGCATGTTCCCAAGAGAGTGGTAAATATGTGCACTACGGCATTACCACGCAGAATATTCAGCAAAGTTCACAGCTTTATATGATGAAGACAGTGCACCATAAATTTATGTTGCTACTTGGGGAGATCATCGAAAATTTAGCTAACTTGGCAGAAAAAACCAAACATATGGTTATGCCCGGTAGAACACATGGCCGCCATGCTATTCCTATTACTTACGGCTATAAAGTATCGGTCTGGATCAGTGATTTTATCGACTGTTATCAGCGCATGAGAGAGTGTGAAAAACGCGTCTTTACTATCATGATGGGCGGTGCTGTGGGTGCATTTAACTCAATGCCAGAAGTGGGTATGAAGGTGCAAAAACGTGTGGCTGAATTAGTTGGCATGGAAGCGATGGAGGTGCCTTCTCGTAACCTTAGTACACATAAATTAGAGTATATGGCTAATTTGGCATTGATGGCTAATATCTGCCATAAAATTGGTGAAGAAGTTTATAGTACGACACTTGAGGAAATTGCGGAAGTTTCAGAAGGGTTTACCAAAGGTACAGTTGGCAGTAGCACTATGCCACATAAAATTAACCCTAAACTGGCTAAAGGGATCATCGCTAACTCACAAAAACTGTATTCTTTACCCAGTGTGGGTATGTATTCTGCGGTAAGACCTTATGAAGGGGATAGTAGCTCCTATATGTTATTTGATGGGTTACTGGAAGAGGCATTAGAGCTGACAACCGAAATTCTATTAAGAACAGAAGAGCTTTCCAGAACAATAGTACCGCATGAAGAGAGAATGCTACATAACGTCATGAGAAATAAAGGATTAGATAATACGGAGTACGTTATGATGAAAATGGCAGAAAAACTAGGCAAAGATAAAGCACACTCTTTATTGTATGAAGAGGCGATCAAAACAGCGGCAGATGGCGAAGATTTCTATACTAACTTGATTAAAAATCCCGTTATCTCTGCGGCATTTAGCCCAGAAGAAATTAAAGCAATGCTTGATCCAAGAGCCTATATCGGTTTATCGGTGGAAATTGCGGAGAAAGAAGCTAAACGCGGGCATGTGGCTAGCCAAGAAATTAAACAAAACTATCAATAAGTCTATTAATAAATAAAGTTATCAAGTATCCAAACATCGGGGATAATTAGTCAGAGAGCTTCTTAAATAAGAAGCTCTCTTTTTGTTTTTTAACCAATCAAACCATGTACCAATATTATACCGATACAGATAGGGCCAATATAACGCCAAACTAATAATAAGCATTGGCGTTTTGCTCCAGTAATATTGTCTGGAATAACCGCATTGGCTCTACGTGACCAGCCAAAAATTAAACACATCGCAATACCAAACAGTGGCATTAAGATATTGGAGGTTAAGTAATCCAATAAATCAAAGAGTGTTTTGCCCCCTAAAGTCACATCACTCATAGGACCAAATGATAATGAAACTGGGATACCCATTAACATAATAGAGGCTGTGACCACTAAGCCAGCTCTACGGCGAGTCCACTGAAAACGCATTTGTACATAAGCGACGATATGTTCGAGTAATGAAATTGCAGAGGTTAATGCCGCCATTAATAATAAGACAAAGAAAGTGACCGCCAAGATATTGCCACCAGGCAAGTTAGCAAAATAGACTGGCATGGTCATAAAGGTTAAGCCTGGGCCAGCATTTGGCTCTAATCCAGCAGCAGTTAACGCAGGGAAAATCATTAAGCCTGCTAAAACACACACTAAACAAGAGAGGATCACAACCCACATACTAGAGTTAGCAATAGTCTTATTATCCGCTAAATAGGCGCTATAGGTAATATGAATACCCAAACCGATAGACAGCGAGAAGAAGGCTAATCCCAGCGCATCTAATACCCCTTGTGGGGTTAATTTACTAAAATCAGGATATAAGAATAATTTTAAACCTTCTGAAGAGCCGGGTAAGCTAATACCGACAATAATCAAAATAATCATGATAATAAACAGTAATGGCATCATGATCTTGACGGCTTTTTCTAATCCGCGTTGAACACCCGCTAATACGACAAAACACGTTAATCCGGCAAACACCAAGTGAGCAAGAATAGGCCATAAAGGGTCACTGATAAAACGGGTGAAGATCCCCGTTAATTCACTGCTATCAGTAATATTTAATTCACCAGTAGCTGCCATAATGGTGTAACCAATGGTCCACCCCCCGACAACACTATAAAAGCTATAGATACACCATGAACTAAATACACCAATGACACCGATAATTACCCAATTACGTCCCATCATCTTTTTGAAGGCATTCACGGCTTCGGCATGGGTGCTACTACCTAAAATATTTTCAGCTAATAAAACAGCTAATCCGATAATAAAGCTAAATAACAGAAAGACGACGAGGAATGCACCACCCCCATTATTGGCGGCGACATAAGAGAACTTCCAAATTGCACCAATACCAATGGCAGAGCCAGCGGCTGCTAAAATATGGCCTACACGAGATGTCCATTGTTGGCTCATTTTGCCTCCGATTTCATTATGTTAATGATAGAAACGGTTGCCGAACAATAGTGTATTGCAAAGGTGTGATAACCCTTAATCCTTGTAGTGGAACGAGACATCATAAAAACTCCCCTAAAAACAGTTCCACCAGCAGGGTTATAAAAAAACCACCTTACTGGTGGCTTTAGCAAAAAATGAACGAGCTTGGCCACCCTAATAAAGTAGGAGTAGATGTAGGCCTAGAAGTCGATTGTTAGTGTTAATGTTCATGTTTTTGCTCTTTATTGAAATGAATTTGGTTTGTTGCACTGATTTATTGAATGCCACTGCTAACAAATAACTATTTTGTTATATCATAAAAACAAATTAATGAAAGCCCTTTTTTTAAAAAACTTGATAACGTTTTGATAACTTTTGCTCAGAAAATCTTGTCGACAAAAATGTCGATATAACCTTGGTAGCCAGTGACAGAAATACTATCTACTTATTTTTACATGGTTTTTTACTTGGCATAAATCGTGCTTAGTTGGATGTTCTTTATGACTCTTTTACTCCCTAGTTAGGGGAAAGGATATCAAATGAACAAAATCAACTCCGTCTGTCCTTATTGTGGCGCTGGCTGCAAAATCAATCTCTGTGTCGAAAATGGTCGAATAATCAAAGCTGAAGGTGCCAATGGTGTCACCAATCAAGGCGAGCTTTGTTTAAAAGGTCTCTATGGATGGGATTTTTTAAATGACAATAAATTACTGACAGCCAGAATTCATCAACCGATGATCCGCCGACAAAAAGGGGCTGATTTTGAAATTGTCAGTTGGGATGAAGCGATTGAGTTTACGGCTAAAAAGTTACTCGCAATTAAAGAGAAATACGGTGCTAAATCTATTATGTGCACCGGCTCCTCTCGGGGTACAGGTAACGAAACTAATTTTGTGATGCAAAAATTTGCTCGTGCTGTACTGGGTAACAATAATGTTGATTGCTGTGCCCGTGTTTGTCATGGCCCTTCTGTTGCTGGTTTACAAGAAACACTAGGCAATGGGGCAATGAGTAATTCCATTGCTGATATTGAAGATTCAGATTGTTTGTTGGTGTTTGGTTATAACTGTGCCGACTCTCACCCTATTGTGGCGCGTCGTGTGGTGAAAGCGAAACAAAAAGGGGCCAAAATTATTGTTTGTGATCCTCGTAAAATAGAAACAGCGAAGATTGCTAATCAATATCTTCCCTTAAAGAATGGCACCAATATGGCGTTAGTTAATGCATTTGCCTATACGCTGATTGATGAAGATCTTTATGACAAAGAATATGTGAGTCGTTACACCGAAGGTTTTGAAGAATATAAAAAACAGCTGGTGGATTATAGCCCTGAAGCAGTAGAACGTATTGTTGGGGTTTCTGCAAGCGAGATCCGCCAAGCTATGCGCACTTATGCAGCCGCAAAAACAGCCACCATTATGTGGGGAATGGGGGTAACACAATTTGGTCAAGCGGTAGATGTTGTGAAAGGGCTAGCGAGTTTAGCGTTATTGACGGGTAATTTAGGTAAACCACATGCAGGGGTTGCTCCTGTTCGCGGGCAAAATAATGTACAAGGTGCTTGTGATATGGGGGTTTTACCCAATATGTTCCCCGGCTATCAAAGTGTGACAGATGAAGGTATTCGTCAAAAATTTGCTCAAGCTTGGCATATTCCGGTTGAAAAACTCGATCCGCAAGTGGGTTATCGCATTACTGAAGTCCCTCATTTAGCCATTGAAGGTAAAGTGAAAGCTTATTACATCATGGGAGAAGATCCACTTCAAACTGAGGCAGATTTAGGTCTGGTTAGAAAAGGTTTTCAAGCGCTCGATTTTATTGTGGTTCAAGATATCTTTATGACGAAAACGGCAGAGCAAGCAGATGTCATTTTACCTTCTACCAGTTGGGGTGAGCACGGTGGTATTTTTACTTGTGCTGATAGAGGTTTTCAACGTTTTGAACAGGCAGTACAAGCACGTGGTAACGTTAAACGTGATTGGGAAATCATTAGTTTATTAGCCACGGCTATGGGCTATCCAATGTCTTATACAGATAATGAAGAAATTTGGCATGAGGTAAGAGCATTATGTCCGCTATTTTTCGGTGCGACCTATGAAAAATTAGCGGGATTAGCCCATATACAATGGCCTTGTCCTGAGCTCGATCATCCGGGAACACCCTATTTATATTCAGATAATCGATTTACAACGCCATCAGGTAAAGGGCAGCTTTTTGCTACCGCATGGCGCGCTCCCGCAGAGTTGCCTGATGAAGAGTATCCAATGATTTTATCAACGGTACGTGAGGTAGGGCACTACTCTTGTCGCTCAATGACGGGTAATTGTAAAGCATTAGCATCATTAGCAGATGAACCGGGGTATGTGCAAATTCACCCTGATATTGCTAAAGCGGCAGGTATTGCTGATCAAGAAATTGTTTGGGTTGCATCTCGTCGAGGTAAGGTGCTGTCACGGTGTAATTTAAACGAAACCGTTAATAAACAAGCTATTTATATGACTTATCAATGGTGGATTGGTGCATGTAACGAACTGACACAAGATAATCTCGATCCTGTTTCAAAAACCCCAGAAACTAAATATTGTGCTGCACGAGTGGTGAAGATTGACGATCAAAAATGGGCAGAAAGCCAAGTCGCTCAAGATAATCACGCCATGAGAAGTCGCTTAATTAATTTAGTCGAGCAAGCAAAAACAGCGACACACTAAATTAATCACTCAAGAGAAATATAACAAAATCAATGGAGGCTATTTGGCCTCCATTTTTATTCTGTTTATTTATCATCATGTTATATCAATTTGGTCATTGTTTGATCTTCTTCACAGATCGTAGTTTTTCTGATTGAGAAATAAAACTCCGTAAAATAATATAATTCGGAGTTACATTTCAAAAAAAGAGAGCAGTGAGTTCAACATGGCACTAATTGAAAAGATGACTAAAGATATTCAACAAAAAGGTGGGTTAATTGTTTCTTGCCAACCTGTTGATAATAGTCCAATGGATAAACCTGACATTGTAGCCGCAATGGCTCAAGCAGCAGTAAATGCAGGTGCCGTCGCAGTACGTATTGAAGGAATTGATAATTTAAAAGCAACACGTCCTCTTATTGATGTGCCAATTATTGGAATTGTAAAACGTGATTTGCCTGATAGCCCTGTCAGGATCACGCCTTGGTTAAATGATATTGAAGCATTGGCCGCAGCTGGTGCTGATATTATCGCTTTTGATGGTACTGATCGCCTACGCCCAGTTCCCGTGAAAGCATTGCTAGAGCATGTTCATCGTTTAGGAAAACTAGCGATGGCAGATTGTGCCACTTTTAATGAAGGGATGTATTGTCATCAACTCGGTACTGAATTTATTGGCTCAACGATGTCAGGTTATACCGGTGGGGAAATACCAAAATTACCCGATCTTCAACTGGTGACCGCATTAGCAGAGCAAGGATGTCGAGTGATTGCGGAAGGGCGTTATAACACACCAATGATGGCGGCAAGGGGTATGCAAGCGGGAGCTTGGGCTGTCACCGTTGGCTCTGCATTAACTCGTCTTGAACATGTCTGTGAGTGGTTTACTCAGGCATTAAAGTGGCAGCAGGAGTTAGATAGATGAATACATTAGCGATTGATATTGGAGGAACCAAAATCTCGGCAGCATTAATTAGCCGAGATAACCAATTGACACAACATCGACAAATAGCAACACCAGCAAGTCCATCTCCAACACAACTTTATGAAGCATTAGTTAGCATTATTACACCATTAAAAAACCATGCCGATAGTGTTGCCGTTGCATCAACAGGGATCATTTGTAATGGCATTTTAACCGCATTAAACCCCGATAATTTAGGTGGATTAAACGATTTTCCTTTAATGGAAACACTATCAACCCTTACCGGATCACCTTGTTGGTTACTTAATGATGCTCAAGCTGCCACATGGGCTGAGTATTATCATCGTCGTGACACTATATCTGATATGGCGTTTATTACGGTCTCAACCGGCGTTGGCGGAGGCATTGTTCAGCAAGGGCAGCTACTAATAGGAAAACGTGGTCTTGCAGGCCATTTAGGTCATACCTTAGCTGATCCTCGAGGCCCTCGTTGTGGATGTGGCCGCTATGGTTGTGTTGAAGCCATCGCATCGGGGCGTGCGATTGCCTCACAGGCTGAAGGGGAACTTGCTGGTAAAGATGCTAAGGCAATTTTCAGCGCTTTTCATCAGGGAAACTTACAGGCTACCACCATTATTAAACGCTCTGCCAACACCATAGCTAATTTGATCACAAATATTAAAGCTACAACAGATGCTGATTGTGTTGTGCTTGGTGGCAGTGTGGGACTTGCTAACGGCTATCTCGAATTGGTTCAAGTTGCTATGGCACAACAACCATTAGCATTACAAGTGCCGATTGTATCAGCTCACTATCATCATGATGCTGGATTATGGGGCGCAGCCCTATGGTCTAGAGAGCAATAAAAAAACTGTCGTAAAACTTACCTTTTACCCTACATATGGCAGGACTAAAAAATGCAATTACATGATTTTGGTTTTATTAACTATGCAGTGCTGTTTGGCTATTTGGCAGCTATGTTACTCGTGGGTGTTTATTTTTCTAAACGTCAAAAAACCGCGGATGACTATTTCCGTGGTGGAGGGCGAGTTCCTGGGTGGGCAGCTGGAGTGTCTGTATTTGCGACCACATTAAGCTCGATTACATTTATGTCCATTCCTGCTAAAGCTTATACTTCTGATTGGACCTTTATTATTGGACAGTATTTAGCTATTGCAATTTTACCTTTAGTTTTTTATTTCTATATTCCTTTTTTTAGAAAATTAAAAATCACCTCCGCTTATGAATATCTAGAAGCTCGTTTTGATGTTCGTAGTCGTTTATTTGCTAGCCTTTCATTTATGTTATTCCATATTGGGCGTGTTGCTATTATTACTTATTTAACCGTACTAGCTTTACGTCCTTTTATGGGGATTGATCCGGTCGTGTTAATCGTATTAATAAGCTTATTATGCATTATTTATACTTGGATGGGGGGCATTGAAGGCGTTATTTGGACGGATGTTATTCAAGGTTTATTACTTTCTGGTGGTGCTGTACTGATCTTTATTATGATCTGTTTTAAAGTTGATGGTGGTATTAGCGAAATTTTTACTACTACAGCACAAGCAGATAAATTCTTTCCTACCACGCAATGGCGCTGGAGTTGGACAGATAGCACTATTCCTGTATTAATGATTGGGTTTTTATTTGCCAATATTCAGCAATTTACTGCTAGTCAGGATGTTGTGCAACGCTATATCGTTACCGATTCTATTAAAGAAACTAAACGTACATTGATAACTAACGCTAAATTAGTGGCTATTATTCCTATTTTCTTTTTTGCCATCGGCTCTGCATTGTTTGTTTACTACCAACAAAACCCAAGCTTATTACCCGCAGGATTTAATACGGGGGGAATTTTACCACTATTTATCGTGACGGAAATGCCTATCGGTATTGCAGGGTTAATTATTGCAGCTATTTTTGCTGCTGCACAATCAAGTATTTCTAGTAGTTTAAATAGTATTTCAAGTTGCTTTAATTCTGATATTTATACACGTCTTAGTAAATCATCCCCTAGTCCTGAACAAAAAATGAAAGTCGCAAAGTTAGTTATTATTGTGGCAGGGATATTCAGTAGTTTAGCGGCAATTTGGTTAGTTTTATCCGATGAAGCTGAAATTTGGGATGCATTTAATAGCCTTATAGGTCTTATGGGCGGACCAATGACAGGCCTATTTATGTTGGGAATTTTTGTAAAACGTGCTAATGCCGGTAGCGCCGTTGTTGGGATCATCGTGAGTATTATTGCAGTATTGGCTGCACGTTATGGCAGTGATCTTAACTTCTTCTTCTATGGAGTCATTGGTTCAATGTCAGTGGTGATTGCAGGAACCATTACGGCACCACTTTTCGCACCAGCAAAACAGCTTTCCTTAGATGACAGTGAAACATCAGAGAACTAAGAAGGAATAATCTATGTTATTTGGACATTTATCTGATTTGGCGACTATGCCAGAAATGAATCCAGCGTTACGTCATGCAATGGAAAAAGCATTAGCACTTGATCCCGCGTCACTTGCACCGGGCAGCTATAAAATTGATGGTGAGACGTTGTTTATGAATGTCATGACTTTTGAAACAGTGCCTCGTGAGCAAAAACAAGCCGAATTGCATCAGCGTTATATCGATATTCAGATCTTACTATCAGGTGAAGAGACAATTGATTTTGGAATACAAGGTTCGGCACAAGATGTGACACCTTATAATGAAACGGATGATTATCAGTTGACTGATAACATCATACATCGTCAAACATTATCCCTTACACCAAATATGTTCGCCATTTTTATGCCTTATGAGCCACATAAGCCAGGTATTGCGCAGAAAAATGAGGCCAGTACATTAAAGAAAGTGGTTATTAAACTAGATGTTGCCGCGTTAACTCACTAATCATTATTATTTAATAAAACGCTTTATTTCTCATGTATCAGTTAGTTGGAGTTATAGTGATACTGAGAATAAGGCGTTTTGTTATTATCACATTATTGTCTTAACAAGGCTTTTTTTAACCTGTTGGAATTGGTACTCTTGTGGGCAAAATTCTATTCTCGTGTATTTGCTGCAAGCAAGGATAATGTCCATGACAGAACAGGCAACAACTCGATTAAAGCCGGGTAAAATACTTGATACGCTAGGCGCTATGAAAAATAGTTTAACTCGCGTATCGCAACGTATTGCAGACTATATCCTGTTCCATCCTACGGAAGTGACTCAGTTATCTATTGCCCAACTCTCTCAAGCAACCAAAGCAGGTGAAGCGACGGTTGTCCGCTTTTGTCGGACATTGGGTTATAAAGGTTTTCAAGACTTTAAAATGGATTTGGCGATTGAAATGGCAACATCAGATAATGATGAATCGCCAATCCTTGATGCAGAAGTCAGTCACCAAGATGATATCCATACTATTGGCCTAAAATTGCAAGCAACAATAAATAATGTGTTATCAGAAACATTAAATTTGCTCGATATGCAACAAGTGCAAGGGGCGGTCAATGCACTATTATCAGCAAACTATGTTTTTATCTGCGGCGTTGGCTCTTCGGGGATCACTGCGGAAGATCTGAAAAATAAACTTATGCGTATTGGTTATCGTGTTGATGCCGTAACTAATAACCACTTTATGTATATGCAAGCCTCATTATTAAAATCTGGTGATGTCGCTATCGGTATTAGTCATTCGGGTAATTCATTAGAAACGGTTCATGCATTGAAATTGGCTAAAGAAGCGGGCGCAAGCACGATTGCATTGACGCATAATTTAGGCTCACAAATTATGGAATATGCAGATCACCATTTAATTAATGGTAATCGACAAGGGAAATTACAAGGCGATTCTATTGGTACAAAAACAGCACAACTTTTTGTTTTAGATTTGCTTTATACCTTGTTAGTTCAGGCTAAACCTGAAACAGTAAAAGAGCAGAAATTACGTACTCTCAATGCGTTAAAACAGACGCATTCAGCATAAGTTTATTGCTATTTTAAAGCATCTTGAGCAGAAAGTAGCTAAAGATCACAGTTTTACCTTTCTCTTTCCTTCAGGGCTATTTTCGTTATTGCGTTATGACTAGTCGCTCTCTAATATAGAGTTAAACTCCATAAGTTAATTAATAAAGAAATTAATCTCCATAGGAAGTGATCATGAACAAACTCTCTGGACTGATTGCCGCGCCTCATACTCCTTTTGCTGTGGACGGTAGTGTTAATTACCTTGTTATTGATGATATTGCTAAGCACCTAATTACGACTGGGGTAACAGGGGCTTATGTCTTAGGTACTACTGGTGAAGGTATACATTGCTCGGTTGAAGAGCGTAAAAAAGTTGCTGAACGTTGGGTTACAGCGAGTCAGGGACAACTTGATCTTATTATTCATACTGGTGCATTAAGTATTGCTGATACGTTAGAACTTGCTCGTCATGCTGAAACATTAGATATTAAAGCCACATCAGTGATTGGCCCTTGCTTCTTTAAACCTAGTCATGTTGATGATTTAGTAGAATATTGTCGTTTAGCAGCGGCAAGTGCACCCTCAAAAGGTTTCTACTATTATCATTCCACCATGTCAGGATTAAGCATTGATATGGAAAAGTTTTTACAAGCAGCAGGTAAAGTGATCCCCAATTTATCTGGCATGAAATTTAACTCCCCTGATATGTATGAATTTCAGCGTTGCTTACGGGTAGAGGGAGGTAAATATGATATTCCATTTGGCGTTGATGAATTTATTCCGGCAGGATTAGCTTGCGGTGCGTTAAGCGCTGTAGGTAGCACCTATAACTACGCTGCACCGTTATATCTTGAGTTAATTGAGAAATTTAATCAGGGTGATCACCAAGGAGTGGCAGATTGCATGGATAAAGTTATCGCTATTATTCGAGTTTTAGTCGAATACGGTGGCGTTGCTGCAGGCAAAGTAGCAATGCAATTGCATGGTATTGATGTTGGCGCTCCTCGTCGTCCTTTACGCCCACTGACAGCTGAACAAAAAGCAGATGCATTGGCGAAATTTAAGGCGGCAAATTTCTTATCATAAATTGCGTTTTGCTTAGAGCATAACATTGTAGATAAACCTATCCTTTAACATCTCCCCCCATTGGATGTGACAGTGGCTTTCGCTTGAGAGCCACTTTTTTATTATCTACTTTATGACTTGATTTTAAGTACCATTCAATTCAATGTACTAATAACAATCTTCGTTACCGAGGTTTACCGATGGCCTATTCATTTTTAACCCAAGCAACAGTTAAAAAATTATCGCGCAATGAAAAGTGGTTACAACAGATTAATAATGAAGATATTATCGATTTGAGTTTAAATGCGGGGCAGCTCATTATTGATAAACCAAAGGTGGATGAGGATTTTATCCCTTTTAGCCAACAATTAGATGTTTATTGTCAGCAAATTGCTCAGCAATTTCCTTTTATAGCGGTGACTCCACAATTACAACTTCATTGCACTTTGTTGACCATTTTTAATCAACCTATAGCGTTATTTGAGCCTCAGAAATTAATGTTACTGGCTTGGTGTCAAAAAATAACGAATATCTTTAATAAGATAGGAAAGATTGAGATCCTATTTAATGATATTATTTTAACGACTAATGGAAGTGTGATATTAATAGGTGTATCAAAAACATTAACGCAGTTTAGACAACAGGTTTACCAGCAAATCCCCATTGATCATCATCTGCATAAAAATATTATTCACATTACGCTTGGGCGCTTACAGGAAAGTGTGTCATCAGAAAAAATAACACCACTTTTTCAATTTTTAGCACATAATCGATTATCACTTCCAATCAATATTAAAACCAGCATTAACTATCCTAAATTTGTGGTGAGCAAAGGCTCACTATCGTCTGAGATATTGTTAAATAAAACGATAGAGTTTAATCAACAGTGCTTCTAGAGAGCTTGGTATCTTGTATACAAGATTGTGTGATTTAACTTTGATGATGTTGAAATCATAATATATCTAAATTTTCTATAAATGTTTGCTGTCTTATTTGGATAAATAATAGTTTTTGGCTAATATAATTAGCTATGTAATTTAGCGAATAAGGCCTTATGATGAAACGGAAAGATGAAGAATTTAATTACACTAATCTAATTGTTGGAAATTCATATAGTAAAAATGAAGCTTTAGTAACAGCTAATGTAGAACCACTAAAAAATAATAAAGAGATAACAGGAATTACAAGTTTTAAAAATTGTATTGTTCTATTTGTGACTTTAGATAAAAGAAGCAAAGAAGATAGCCATAAATACAATGATGTATTTGTTGATAACGGTAAGAAATTTCATTGGGAATCACAAAATAAGAATACAACGGAAACTTCTCATATAAAAAGAATACTTACTGGTGAGACCGTTATTTTATTTGTTAGAATACATGAAAAAATTAAAAGTAGAAGTCAACCCTTTATTTTTGTTGGTCGACTATCTTATATAGAATATAACAGTAACAGACCGGTTCAAGTTTTATATAATGTGCTTGATTATCAGGAGAAACCTAATAAAGAACTAAGTGCCATTTATGCTTGGGAAAAAATAGAGACTTTAGATCTTGATAACAACTTACCTTTGATATTGAAAAAAGAAAAAACAAGCTATCAAGGTCGAGTTACTGACATTAAAAAGAGAAAGGCAATAGAGCTGTATGCAATGAATAAAGCAAAAGAAGATTATAAAAAACAAGGTTTTAAAGTAATTGATACTTCTTCTAATAGTCCTTATGATTTAGAATGCCATAAAAATAATACATTTAGGCGTGTCGAGGTTAAAGGTACGACGACAGAAGGTGATGCGGTTTATGTTACTCGTAATGAGGTTTTATCTGCTCATTCAGCCGAGTGCGAAACTGATTTATATATTGTAAATAACATAGATTTTTTTCTACAAAAAGATGGTAATTATTATGCTAATGGTGGTTTAGTTAATATTATTAAAAACTGGAAACCAGAAGAAAAATGTTTAGAAGCGACAGTCTATCGTTACCACCTTAGTAAAAGATAGTTTATGGATAAAATACAGACAACATAAATTAATACGCAAATAGATAAGTAAAATAAAAATGGTGTTGTCATTTAAATTAAAGTGCATTTTTGCTTTTAAATACACTAGTGATCTAGCGAAACAGAATGTACATGCTGTAATTGTTTTAATGAGCAATAAAACTCTGGTAAGGTTATTTTTTGTCGCACAAGTAGTTTTAAGTTAACTTCAACGCGCTCCTTTTTAATATCACGAATAGTCAGGTTTTCAATAACGTTTTTATTGCTTTTTAAATAGTCAATTAAAAGAGGAACACCACTTTCATGAGTAAATAGCATTCGCACTTTAATTTTACCTAAGCGTTGATTATTCATTTGAAACAACACTACTTGTGGGCTTAGTTTAATAGCCATAAAAAAGAGGAAAGTCACAACGATAGCATGCCAATAAAAGCCGGAGCCACAGGCGATACCCACTCCCGCAGATGCCCAAACAATGGCCGCAGTCGTTAATCCTGAAATGGCATCATCTCGTCGATGTAAAATAACACCAGCGCCCAGAAAGCCGACCCCACTGATAATTTGTGCAGCTAACCGCATGGGATCACTGCGAATATTGTCAGAAATATTGGCGTAATATTCGGCTGATTGGATAGAGACAATAGTTAATAAACAACTGGCAACAGCAATAATGACACAAGTTTTAAAACCAACTGGTTTTCCCTTTGATTCACGCTCTAAGCCAATAAGACCGCCTAAGATAAAGGCGGCCAGTAATTTAGCAATACTTGATAGTGATAATGGGCCAATAGTGTCAACAAACTGTATTAATGCATCCATGGTTTGCTCCTGACGTTGGCTTATTTTTTATTTTAAAATTAAGGTGCTGTAATTCCTTGTGATGTTTCTTTATTTTCACTATTTCTTTTTTTAGAAACATCATCTTTAAAGAAGAAAATAAAGAATAGGGTTACCACCGCCGCTACAATGGCAGGATAGACCCAGAATGTTGACCATTGTGGTAATGCTGCATCACCTGTTTCAGTTACGGTTGTGTTAAAGATTTGACCACAAATAGTGGAAGCAAATAGTAAGCCGAAACCATTAGAGACAATAAAGCGTAGACCTTGTGCTTGTGCACGAATTTCAGGTTTTGCTTTGCGATCGACATAGATATCTCCTGCAGTAAAGAAGAAATCCCAACATAATCCCTGTAGCATTAATCCGATGACGATAAAGTAAAGCTCTGTATTTACTGCAGCATAAGAGAAAAACATAGAGCGTATGATCCAGCTCACGGCTCCTAGCAGTAGTGTAATTTTGAAGCCAAATTTCATTAAGAAGAATGACAAAACAAACATAAACAGAACTTCGCAAGCGATCCCTATTTGCATAATAGAAGCCGCATTATCAAAGCCTAATGCTTTAATAAAGACAGGAATATAAGCAGAATAAGCTGTTTTGGGGATCATTAAAATAAAGATGCTAAACATCAAAATAGCAAAGTAGCGATCTTTAAATAAAGACAATGCATCTAAACATAAAATATCGCGTAGTGAGAAAGGCTGGCCTTTCGCTTTAGGTGGCGTATTAGGTAATGTAAAACAATAGAAACCGAGTAATACACCAACTGCAGAAGCGATATACCAAGTCATTGTGCTACCAGAGAAGCCCATTTCACCCAATATAAAACCAATTGCCATAAAACCAAACGTACCAAATACGCGAATAATTGGGAAATATTTAACCCCATTAATATGGGAGAAACTAATGCTATTAGATAGCGCAGTGGTTGGATAAAACAATAAGCCAATAATAAAAATTAAAAATAATGTCATGCCACTGTTTTGTGCTTCAATAAATTGGGGAACACAGAGAATAACGACGGCATTAATTAAATGAAGTATCCCCATGACTTTTTGTGAAGCAAAGAAACGATCTGCGACCATACCAATAAATAAGGGGGAGATAATTGTCGCGACACCTAATAAGGCATAAGCATTGCCGATAATGCTTGCCATACCATAACTACTTAATACGAGTCCCATGGTCATATTCCATGCTCCTTGCATGAAATATTGCACAAACATCATAATAAGTAGGCGAGAAGTTATTTTCATATCCATTGTCGTACCCCTCTTAATTGGTTTCTAACGTTAATCCGTCGTAGGCAACACGGATATGATGAGGAGCACAAACCGTTTCTAATTCATGATGCAGTAATTTACCGCTATGTGAGATATGCGAAACGACAATCTGTGTAGCTTGATGTAAACAGCCTTGTTGTTGCAGTTTTTCTTTGGCGGCAAAAACCGTTTCTAAGCTCATATGATTATCTGTACGATCTTTTCCATTTAAGCCATAAGTACACTCAAAAACAACAATATCAAGCGGTTTGTTTTCTAACCATTGCCAAGTTAATTCTGGGAACCAACCCGAATCATGGCCATAGAAAATAGCTTTGCCGTCTTTTTCAATATGATATACATAACAAAGTTCCCATTTCGCATGATTAGCAAGCAGCGGCGTAATTTTATAACCATTTCTTTCGACCGTAACGAAAGGGATTAAGCAATGAAATGCAAATCGCTCTTTCGTATAACCTGGTAATACTTCAATACAGCCATTGATAGCGCGATCGTTACCGAAAATATGTAAAGGATGGTTAATTTCAAAACCATAGCCTTCCATTCTGCTAAATAGTTCACCAACATTAAAATGATCAGGATGAGTATGGGTAAATAGCAAACTTTCAAAATGTGTTGCGTCCATACCATCACGCATCAGTTGGTAACTAAAAGTGGGGGAGACATCGATCAACATAATGTCATCCACAATAGCAGAAGAGTGCGTTCTAATATCTTTACCGGCTAATTTTCTTGCTTTCAGACAGTGTTCACAACGGCAGAAGGGATTCGGTATGCCTTCTGAGGCAGCCGTCCCTAAAAAATGAAGCTTCATAATAAATCCCCTTATCTTATTGTTTATTAGTATTTTATTAATTTTCTGGTGTTGGCTATTTGTAGGTTACAAACAAATTTGAACGTTCCAATAATAAAATGACATGTGTTATTTGCCAATAAATGAAGATCAGATCAGTGATCTTATTCAAATATTATTTATTAATATATTGATTAATATATATATTTATTTTAATTGGTATTGATAATTATTTATTATCTTTAATTTTTAATAGATTGATTTATCAGCTAATTGTAAGTGGAACGTTCAAATCAATTATCAGTAGTCGTGATAAATAATTCAGGTATGCTAGTGAAGGTGGAAATAGAGGTGAAAAAAGAGAAATGGCGACGATCAAGGACATTGCAAAACTAGCGGGTGTTTCGCATGGTACGGTATCTAACGTATTGAATAAACGTGGAAATGTAAGTGTTGAAAAAATTGAAGCAGTCTATCAAGCTGCTAAACAGATGGGCTATCAATTAAATACACAAGCCCAACTACTAAGAACCAATAGAAGCCATAAAATTGCGATCTTATTACCCCAACTGGTTTCTGAAAAATATGCGATCTTCTTTAATGCTTTTAGACAGTCGATCGTTAATTTTCCAGAGATCAGCTACGATCTTTTTTTAACAGATCTTCTTGAGACCACTGAGCGTGATCTGCTACAAAAAATTGCTGCAGGTGGCTATAAGCAAGTAGTCACCGTAAGTTGTCTTAAAGATGCTAAATACTATTTTGACACGTTAAAACTTCCACCTTCACAAATTATCTTTATTTATCACAAACCCCTCAATGCACAACGTTTTTTTACGTTAGATTTTGCACAAGCGGCGGAGTCAATTTGCCAGCAAGTGGCACAAACAGCTGGCAAGGTAGTGGGGATTTTTGGCGATAATCAAGATGAATTAAATAGTCAGGTTTTTGCTAATCAATTGCAAATACGGCTTTCTCAAACTGCACCCGATAAAAAATGTGTCATACTTAGCGCTTCTGATGAAGAGAGTTATAAAATTGCTTTTGACTTCTTTTCTATGGAGCCAGTCCCCGATATCTTTGTCACACAAGATATTGAGAAAGCTCGCTATTTAACACAAGCAAGCTATTTTGGCAGTTCTTCAGATTGTCCTATTATCTTTGCTCTAAGTGATAATATTCCGCCGGTAATAAAAGGGTTATATTGTTTTCCAATGAACTATGCTCAGCTTGGTTTGGAAGTCGCTGAGGCACTATTAATCGCAGAGCCGCATGAGTACAAAAATAATAATGTATCTGTCGCAAATCGAAGTTCATATCTGTATACGGCAACACCAGCAGTAATGAGTGATGATAAATCACAAATTAGTCTTAATTTACTAACGTTGCCAAGCCCTTCAACAACGGCATTAAAAAAACTACTTCCTCATTTTTATCGTCAAACTGGTATCAAGGTGAATTTAGCTATTCATCCTTATGATGAAGTCTATCAAATTTTAAGCCAACTTCATTTACACCCTTATTATGATCTGTTGCGCATTGATATGGCGTGTTTTCCATGGTTTGCTGAGCGAATATTGCGACCATTAGATAAAATTGGTGATGGATTAACTGATTTATTGAGTCACTTTTCCTTACCTACGCAACAAAAATTTGGTTTGGTTAATGATGTCGCTTATGCAATGCCGTTCGATGCTAGCGCTCAATTACTGTTTTATCGTAAAGATCTGTTTGAAGATACTATTTTAAAAAGAATGTATTACGAAAAAACAGGTAATGAATTAACTGTGCCGACAACCTTTGAAGAGTACGATAATGTGACTCAGTTTTTTACTGAGTTGCATCAAGCCGGACAAGCTCATTGTCCGATGGGAGCTTCAACCACATTAGGAAGTGCGGGATTAATCGCAACTGAATACTTATTACGTTATTACGCTAAAGGTGGGCGTTTAATCGGTAGTGATAATATTCCGCGCTTAGCGATGCCCTTGGCCGCTGAGGTATTAGCAGATTATTTGCATCAGTTGTCGATCACCGAAAATATCAACCATAAATGGTGGAGTGGCTCTGTCAGACAATTTGAGCAAGGTCATCTGGCAATGCTTATCTCTTATATGAATTTATTTAATGATGTCGCACATAGCGATATTTTACCTAAAATTGGTTTTGCTCCCGTTCCGGGTGGTGTACCACAATTAGGGGGTGGGGTACTTGGGGTGTCGCGTTACAGTAGAAAATCATCTTACGCTGAACTGTTTTATCGTTGGCTTTATTCTCCTGTTGTGATGGATCACTTAATTTTATTGGGTGGAAATAGTAACCATGAAAATTTTAGTCATAACCAAGAAATTAGCCACCGTTATCCATGGATGACACTAGCTTATCAGGAAATTAATCAAGGAATACGAGAATCATCAGTGCCGAATGGTAAATTATTTAACTTAAGGCAAGCTGAGATTATTATTGGTCAGGGTATTACTAATGTGATTAATCATATTATGACAATAGAAGAAACGATTGATTATATTAATCAACGTCTATTGATTGATACTCAGGGTGAACGATGATCTTTGATAAAAAATCAGGGGCTAATAATTCCCCTGATAATTGTCATCTTCAATAACTGGCTGATCGTGATTTAGTGAATTGAATAAAACACATAACGCAAAGCAAATTCTGCAATAATTGCCATGATACCGCCATAGACAAAAATGGACTCCGTTGATTTTTGCTGAGTTTGGCCCATCAAATATTTTACTAAACTATAGCCACACACCAATACAGCCAAAGTTGCTAAGATCCAACTGGTCATACGTAATGGGCCAATGGAGTAATAGACTTCAATAGGTGATAACGGAAAGGTTACCGATGTTTGGCTATAGAGCGTACGAGTTAAATAGTGTTCATAAAAAGGTTGATAGAGTAATCGGCCAATTAAACTAAATGCCATGATCCCCCACAATTGCCATTTCCAACGGATAGGGAAAGGGGCTGATGGTATTTCTATCCCTAATTTATTGCCTATACGCTGCAATATCTTTAGCAGCAAAAAGAATATTGTTGCCCCTAATGTGAGCATCGCGCCAAAAAACATCACATAAGTGTTGTTATCCATCCATGTTAAAATGGAAGTATGGCGATAAATGGATGCCATGCAATAAATGTCAAACAGACCAATCAGAAGGCTTGCACCAAATAGCAGCATCGAAAATTTACCGGTACGCCATAGCCATAAAAAGGTGATCCCTAAACATCCTACAAAAATGGCAGTGACAGCAACTTCGCGACTTAACCAAGCTGAAAAGACATTTCTAATGGCATTCGGAGCATTTAACGGCACGCCTAAGTGAGTAATGGAGGCTATAGAGCCTAAACCCGCTAATCCACAAATCACCAATAAGGTTAGTAACATAAAGCGATAATAGCTTTCAGCACTGAGATAATGTGCAAGACGGCGTGCAAAAAGGCCTGTTATGAGTGTTAAGCCAATAGTGGCATTCATCATAAAGGTGAAAATCAATAATGACCATTCATTCATTTTATTTCTCCTTTATTATTTATAGTGTCATTATTTGCCCCTTGGTGAGGGTTGATCACTAGGTTTGGATGAGTTATTTCAGGAGAAGGCAAACCAGTGACATAATTAACTTCACCATAGCGTTCACGTAGTTCATCAATTGGACCAAATTGAATAGCCCCAAGTGGGCAGGTCGCAACGCAAACAGGCTGTTCACCTTTTTGTTGTAAGTCGATACAAAAATCGCATTTTGACATCTGCTTGGTTTCAGGATCCATTTGCGGTGCGCCATAAGGACAAGACCACGCACAGGCGCCACAACCAACACATTTGTCAGTATCTACCATCACAATGCCATCACCTTCTCGTTTATGCATCGCGGTAGTTGGGCAGTTTTTAACACAAATGGGATCATCGCAATGATTGCAAGAGATAGATAAAGTGTAAGCAAAGACATTATTAATTAATGCACCGTTAGTATTACGGCTATAACCACCACCAGTGATTTCATATACACGGCGAAATTTGCGGCCAACATCGAGGTTATTTTTATCTTTACAAGCAACCTGACACGCCTTGCAGCCCGAACAGCGAACACTGTCGATATAAAACCCTAGCTGTTTACTGCTTACTGCGGGATAAACGATAAATTTACTCATGCTTTTACTACCTCGACCAATAAAGTTTGGTGAGCATTACCGTGTGCCATTGCGGTGCTACGGGATGAGGTTAAGACGTTGGCACATCCCCCTTGATCGATACCTTGTTTATCTGGTTGCCACCAAGCACCTGCTTGTAAAGCAACGACACCAGGCATAATGCGTTGTGTGAGTTTGACGGGAACTAAGGTGATCCCACGGTCGTTATAGACTTTGACTTTATCGCCTTGTTTGATATTTCTATCTTCGGCATCTAATGGGTTGATCCATAATTCTTGACGTTGTACTTCTTGCAGCCAAGGATTAGCAAATTGTGTTGAGTTTGCGCGGTAACGTCCTTTCCACGTGATGAGTTGTAGTGGAAATTTATCTGTTAACGTATCTTCGGGCCCTTCAATGGCAGGCACATAATGAGAAAGTGCGGGGATCTCGCTATTCTTCATCTCATATAAGCGTTTAGAGAAGATCTCAATTTTTCCTGATGGGGTTGGAAATGGATTATTTTCTATATCTTGGATATTTTTCTCAAACGCAACATTTTGGGTATGAGGGCGATGTTTTAGCAGATGACGACGTTTAACCAATAATTCATCAAAGGTAGGAATACCATCTTCAGGACGTTTAATACTGGCATCATTGACTAAATATTCAATCCAGTCGCGATCAGTGGCTTTACCTTCGCTAAATTGTTCACCGACCCCCAGTTTATCAGCCACTTCACGTAACCAATCGTAGTCGGTACGACGTTCAAACTCTGGCTCTATCACTTTTTCGGACAGAATAATATAATCGCCATAACTCCATGTGCCTCCAATATTCCAGCGCTCTAAAAAGCTGGTTTCAGGCAGTAAGATATCCGCATATTTGGCGCTAGGTGTTAAATAGAGGTCGCTACAGACGATAAATTCGACTTTTGATTCATCTTCAAGCACTTTAGCGGCATGAAGAATATCGGTATTTTGATTCACCATATAATTACCCGCCATTGAGAAAATCATCTTGATTTCAGTATCAAGTTTCTCGGCATTGAGTAAGCCATTTTGTGGTGTGACCAAATTTTTATCTTCACACGCTTGCACCCAATTGGTGATATTGATTTTTGCTTTAACGGGATTGGTCAATAAACTTGGGCCGGCAATGGTTTTACGTAACTCAGAGTTTAATGCCATGCCATAGCCTGCCGCCCAGCCACCGCGTACACCAACGTTGCCAGTAATAGTCGCTAACAGTGTCGCACCGCGTGCCGTCCGTTCACCACAAATATGACGTTGTGGCCCCCAACCTTGGATTAATGCAGCCGGTTTTGTAGAAGCATATTCACGGGCTAATTGACGAATAGTATCTGCGGGTACTTTAGTGATAGGCTCCGCCCATTCAGGGGTTTTCTTGATCCCGTCTTTTTTCCCCATTAAATAGGCAACTAAAGACTCATTTTCACCAACGCCTTCTGGCATCTGATGTTCATCGAAACCAAGGGTGTATTTGTCGATAAAGGCCTGATCATGCAGGTTTTCACTGACAATGACATACATCATGGCATCCATCATCGCGTTATCAGTGGTCGGTAACAGCGGGATCCACTGGTCAGCTAAAGAAGAGGCAGTATCGGAATAGCGTGGATCAACGACAATAAATTTAGTGCCGTTCTTTTTCATTTTTTGGAAGTAATGATTGGAATGCCCAAAAATAGTTTCATTAGGATTATGTCCCCATAGAATAACTAAAGGGGTATTTACTAATGTATCTAATGTACTTCCGCTAGCGGCTGTACCGTAAGTATAAGGGGTAACGGCAAGGGTGTTACCATTACTCACGGAGTGATAATTCTCCAGAAAGCCGCCAGTTAGGTTAAACAGACGGCGTAGCATATTAGCACCAGAAAAAATGCCACCAGTCACCCCGGTGCTTAAACTGACAAAACGTGAGGCAGGGCCATATTGCTTGGTAATGCGTTGCATATTTTGTGCAATAAGCGTCGTAGCTTCTTCCCAAGTGATGCGCTCAAATCGACCTTCACCACGCTTACCTACTCGCTTCATAGGATATTTTAATCGATCAGGATGATAGACAAATTTACGATAACCACGACCCCGTACACAGGCTCGCATGATAGGCATCTCTTCATCTAAATCGGCGTCAGGTCGAGTGCTAATACGTGTCACTTTGCCATCTTTAACGTGCGCGCGAATATCACATTTTCCGCCACAGTCAAAACTACTACAGGTAGAGACAACACGCTCACTCTCTTTGGCGTCAATCGTTTTTTCAGCTATTGCATGATCTTGTGTTGCCGCCATCGTGTTGGATGAAAAAAAGGGCAGTGTGACTAATGCCGAACTCGCTTGAATAAAATGGCGACGACTTATATCACCGGAAATTGGCTTAATACTATGATGATCGGACTGATTGCTCATATAAATGCTACCTTAGACATAATAAGCGGAAGCCAATTTACCCGATACTTGATATAAAAATGTGTATGCGTTTTCTAGACTATTGATATGGGGATATCTGGTTTCCGCTGCATTATTATTGAATGCATACCGCGTTGCAGAGCGCCTGAAACAACCTCTGCAAGAGGGATAGTAGAGGATTAATCGCTTTCCAACATGCCAAGATCAGACAATGACATTAGAATTTCGGCCTATTTATTGACAGTGTTAATAATAAGTTTTATAGCTGTTAACGGGATAGGGTGGCTAAATAGCGAAAGGGGTTAATTCGCCATCTTGCAATGTGATAGTGACCAGATTTGCTCATCAGCAAGAAAGATAAAAAAGTAGGTTTAATGTGAGAAATGTGCCGTTAGAAAGTGTTGATCTCCTTGAGAGAGATGTAATTGCGCTGGGTACAGATTATCTGCCTAATACGCTATTAGAAACGCATCGACATCGACGAGCGCAATTTTTATATCCCGCTACCGGATTGATTGAAGTGAGCACAAATGATGGGGAGTGGGTTATCCCTCCCTCTTGTGGTGTGTGGATCCCCCCTCAAACGGGGCATGAAACACGCATGTTAGATGTGAGTACCAGAAGTTTATATATTGAGCCAGCGGCTGCTCCTCGTCAGAGTCAACAGTGTGAAGTGTTAAGAGTGTCACCGCTTTTACGTCAATTACTTCTTGAAGCCGTTGATGTGCCTGCGCAATATGATAAAAAAGGGCGCGATGGTATTTTAATGCAACTTATCTTATATGAGTTAGCAAAAGCTGAACCTTTGCCTTTCTTTGTTCCTATTCCACAGGACAGTAAATTAGCTAAATTATGTCGCGATTTTATTCGTCAGCCCAAAATTGACGCTCTACCTCAGCAGTGGGCCGAGAAATTACATAAAAGTGAACGCTCGTTTAGTCGTTTTTTCCGCCAACAGACGGGAATGGCATTTTCACAATGGCGTCAGCAAGTCTGTCTTTTAAACTCACTAACGCAAATTTTATCAGGGCATAGCATTACTGCTGTGGCTTTTGATTTGGGCTATAACAGCGCTAGCTCTTTTTCTACTATGTTTAAAAAGCAGATGGGACAATCACCTTCTGATTTTGTGAGAAACGCGCCATAACGGCGCGTTTTCTATGAGCTTGAATTAGTGGCTGGACTTGTTTTCTCTTACCGCATTACGCAAGCAATAAGGGAGTGCGATTAAGCTTATTGTAGTCACAATGGCTGTGGCGATCAGAACGATAGAAAAGGCATATTCAAACGCACTATTAGCCTGTGCGATTAAGAGGTTTGCCGCTGCTTCGGGAAGCTTTTCAGCGACGATAAGTGCTTCATCTAAACTATCATAAACGACACTATTTACGTTAAGCGTATCCGGTAAAGTCAGTTTTAAGGTATAGAGAGTGCTCATTAAACTCCCCATAAAGGTCACGCCAATCACGCTACCCAACTCATAGGCGATATCTTCAATAGATGCGGCCATCCCTGCTTGTTGATCGTCGACACTTAGCATAATAGAGGTCGATGCCGTGGTAAAAATAATGCCTAAACCAAAGCCAATCAAAAAGAGGCTACCCATTAGCATTATCGGTGAGTTTGAAATGGCAATTAACCATAAGTTACCCATTAATGTTAGGGCGAATCCGATAATAATTAAGCGCACTTCACCTAAACGCGCTAGCCAAAACCCGGTCAAAGGAGAGGCTAATACTGAGCCGATAGGGATAGGTAAAATCACTAAAGCTGCATTCAGTGGTGTAAAGCCGGCGACTAACTGTAAGCGTTGGCTTAACAGAAATTCAATACCCACGATGATCACCATAGAAAGAGTCGACATTGCCACACCGACACTGAAATAGCGCTTTTTAAATAGGCTAAAATCAATCATTGGATGCGTTTGACGACGTTGGCGTCGCGCAAATAGTGTGAGAAAAATAATGGCAATAAGGGTGGCGATGATCACTTCATTCCATTGTGTATAAGCCTTACCTATCTCTTTTAAGGTATAAATAGCGCTGACTAAGCCAATCAAAATAAGTATTGAGCTTAAATAATCAATTTTATGCTGCCGTTGTCCCGAAAAGTGAGGAATTAGCCAAATCGAGAAAGGAAGCACAAGTAGTACAATAGGGACATTGATCAAAAAGACTGAGCCCCACCAGAAATGGTTTAATAGCAACCCACCAATTAAAGGCCCTAATGCCGCGCCACCAGAAGCAACAGCAGACCAAATACCGATGGCGACCGCCCGCTCTTGTGGATGAGTAAATACTTGTCTCACAATAGACAACGTTGCCGGCATGCTCATAGCAGCACCGACGGCCAAGAAACCACGAGAAATAATTAAGCTGGTGGCGCTAGGGGAATAAGCCGCGCATAATGAAGCGATGGCAAAAAGAGGTAATCCGCTAATAAATAACGTCTTATGACCTATTCTATCGGTAAGCATACCTGCTGCTGGCAACAGCCCTGCGACAATCAGCGGATAGGCATTCATGATCCATAGTTTTTCTGAGGCACTCGCATTGAGGTCATGAGTTAAACGCGGTAGTGCGGTATAAAGTACGGTAACATCAACAACAATCAGAAACAGCATACTTGATACTAAAAGTAAGACTATCCAACGCTTATAATCTTTTATCATATAAAGTCTCAGTGGTTATCTTAGGTGTTATATTTAGCTAGGAATAATAATTTTAAATCCATACGATCGTATTGAAAAGAGGTTTTTTTAAATGGGACGCCAAAGAACGATTGATAGAGAAAAGTTACTTGAGGCTATTTTTGACATTGTGATGGAGCAAGGGGCTGCCGCTCTGACTATCGATACGGTGGCCAAAAAAATGGGGATTTCCAAAGGTGGTGTCCAATATTGCTTTAATAGTAAAGAAGCGATGATTGATGCCATGTTTGAACATTGGGAAGGAGGATATGAAGCGCGATTTAATCAGGTGGTTGCCAATGATAACTCAGCCAATAATCGCGTTAGAGCACATATTCATGCAACTCATGATCACGATAAGCTCTCTTTTGCCAAAGGAGCCAGCTTAATGGCCGCATTACTGCAAACGCCAGAATATTTGCAAAGTACTAAAGCGTGGTATCAGCAAAGATTAGCGGGTGTCGATACCACAACAGTAGAGGGAAAAAGAGCGAGACTGGCTTTTTTAGCTACCGAGGGGGCTTTCTTGCTACGATATTTTGGTTTAATGGATATTGATGATAATGAGTGGGAAGAGATTTTTAGCGATATCGATTCTGAACTGGTTACAGTGACTACGAAGTAATTAAACAGCATATTGTTTAAAAGTAACAATATGCTGTTTGGCTTTCGGTGAAATAGCAATATTAGTAATACATCGCGATAAGCTTATCATCCAACTCTTTAACGTCGACGGGAGTATCGAAAATATCTTCGATAATATCAGATTTCATGATCTCTTTAGGTGAGCCATGATAGTAAAGTTGCCCGTTGCGCATGGCTAAAATGTAGTCGGAATACACAGAGGCGAAATTGATATCATGAATGACGATGATAATGGTTTTTCCTAGCTCATCGGCGGCTTTACGCAGTAATTTCATCATAATGACCGCGTGTTTCATATCAAGATTGTTAAGCGGTTCATCAAGCATCACGTATTCAGTATCTTGACATAATACCATTGCGACATAAGTACGCTGGCGTTGCCCACCGGATAATTCATCAAGATAACGGTGACGAAATTCAGTCAAATTAAGAAAATCGAGTGATTCATCAATCACTTTCTTATCTTCTAGCGTTAAGCGTCCTTTACTATAAGGGTAGCGACCAAAACCGACTAACTCTTCAACAGTTAAGCGACTCACAAACTGATTTTCTTGGCGTAGTATGGAAAGGTTTTTGGCTAATACATCACTCTCTGTGGCCGCAACATCCATGCCATTCACACTGACCATACCGCTTTCTGGCATCAGTAGACGGCCTATTACAGAAAGTAAGGTGGATTTACCCGCACCATTGGGTCCGATGATTGAAGTAATACCGCCACGTTGAATGGTTGTTGTAATATTATCGAGCACCGTTGTGTCTTGATAACGTTTTGATATCTTACTGATTTCAATCATATTAAAGTCTTCTTAATACCAAATAAATAAAGAACATACCACCAATAAACTCAATCACAACAGAGAGAGTACCTGTCATTTTTAAGCCATACTCTAAAATCAATTGTCCGCCAATCAGTGCGATAGTGCCTAATAAGAATGCCACAGGCATTAAAAAGCGGTGCTGACTGCTACCACTAATATGATAAGCCAGATTAGCAACAATTAAGCCTAAAAATGTCAACGGCCCTACTAATGCTGTTGATACCGCAACCAGAACAGAAATAAGTAATAGAATATAAGTCGTTTGCTTACGATAATTAATACCAAGATTAATCGCATTCGCCTGGCCTAAGGCCATCACATCAAAACTATAACGCATACGCCAAAGTAATACGCCGACGACGACAATAATGGCTAATGCACATAAGATAAGATCAGGAGTGGCTCGAGTAAATGTCGCAAACATACGGCTTTGTAAGACAGAAAACTCATTTGGGTCCATTAGGCGTTGTAATAGCGTTGCACTGCTACGAAATAGGGTGCCTAAAATAATACCAATCATAAGGACTAAATTGATATTAAAGCGCACAGAACTAAATAGCCAACGGTACAGAACCACCGAAAATAACACTAATAAGGCCGACTCTAAAAAGAACTTCGTCAGATTGGCCATCCAAGAGGCGGGCATATCTCCTTCAAAAAAGATAAAGAGCGTTTGTAGCAATACAAACAGAGCTTCTAAGCCCATTAATGAAGGAGTAAGAATGCGGTTATTGGCGATAGTCTGAAACAGTATAGTAGAAACGCCTGCCGCAAAGGCGACGATGATCATCGTCAGAATAATATAAGCGCGGTGTGTCAGAATATAAGAGATATTACCGTTTAGGTTGATCGTCATAAACAGCACAATGGCTAATAATGAGACGCCAAGTAAGAGCCAAATACGCGCCATAGGTGAGAGGCGCACTTTCTTAGGTTGAACAGCGCCAGTATATTTGCTAATCATGGATGAATTAACTTTTTGCATAACGTTGCTGCTTCAGTAGTAAGAAAAGGAAGATCACAGCACCTACCGCCCCTAAAATGACACTTGCGGGGATCTCAAATGGATAACGGATCAGGCGACCAATCACATCACAGAGTAAAACAATGGCTCCACCGCTTAAGCATACCCACGGGATGGTTTTGCGAATATTATCTCCCATCACTAGGCTAACTAAATTTGGCACGATCAAACCAAGGAAAGGTAAAGCACCAACAACAGACACCACCACACCACTAATTAAAGCGATAATAGATAAACCGATAATCATCACTTTACGATAGTTAAGTCCAACGTTGATGGAAAATTCACGTCCCATACCTGCCACGGTAAAGCTATCCGCGACCCAACACGCCATTAATGCAAGGGCACCGACAAGCCATAGCAGCTCATAACGACCTTGTAAGACACTGGAGAAGTCTCCGCTAGTCCACGCATCTAGTGATTGTAGTAAATCAAAATAGACGGCAAGAAAGATGGTTAGAGCACCTATCACTGCACTGAGCATAATACCGACAAGTGGCACGATTAATGCGGTCTTTAAGGCAATTCTCTGTAGCAACAACATAAATAACACAGTGCCTAAAAGTGCAAAAACAGTGGCTACCATCATTTTGGTGAAAATGCCTGCCGCGGGGAAAAGCAACATCACAACTAATAAACCGAGACTGGCTGATTGTGTTGTACCTGCAAGAGAAGGCTCAACAAAGCGGTTTTGCGTGAGCAGTTGCATGATTAAACCAGCAACACTAATTGCGCCCCCAGCAAGTAATAATGACAGGGTTCTTGGTACGCGACTAATAAAGAAGATATCGCGCATATCGGGATCAGTAAAAAGCGAAGCAGGAGTGATATCTCCTGCGCCGATAAATAGACTGATCATTGAGAGGATAGCGATAAGTCCTATCCCCAATGATAAATGGAACGTTTTCATTCAGTTACTTTATTTTTTTTGATCCAACGCCTGATTAATTGTATCCATTAAGCGAGAGTAAGTTTGTATCCCACCGGAGATATAAATCGAGCTGGCATCAAGATAGATAATTTGGTCTTTATTCCATGCATTAACCTTTCTAACTAGGGCATTATCAAGCACTTGTTTTGCAGGTTGTGAATCTTCACGACCAATTGCCGCATCACGGTCAATGACAAACATCCAATCTGGATTAAGTTTTAGCAGTAGTTCTGAGTTAACAATATTACCGTGAGAGCCTGGGCTATCGAAAGTATATGCAGGTTCAAAGCCCAATACATCGTAGATAAAACCAAAGCGAGAGCCTGGACCATAAGCGGAAATTTTACCGCCACTGACTAATACGACCATTGCTTTACCCGCATCTGGGGTTTTTGCTTTTACCGTATCAATTTTGCTATTGAAGTCAGCTAATAATTTTTTAGCTTGTTCTTCTTTACCAAAAATTTGACCTAAAGTCGTTGTACGTTCAGTGAGACTGTCAATAAAGCGTGTGCTGTCGATATCCATAGAAATGGATGGTGCGATTTCACTTAATTTGGCATATGCATCGCGAGCACGACTACCCGTTAAAATCAGATCAGGAGCAGTAGTACTGAGTTTTTCGTAGTTTGGTTCAAACAGGCCACCTTCGTTGATGTACTCATTTTCGTTGGTGTATTTCTCTAGAAATTTAGGTAAGTGGACGTTTGTTTGTGGTAGGCCAACAACAGGTACGCCAAGAGCATCAACAATATCAAGTGTTTCCATGTTCATCACAACCACTTTTTGTGGATGAGCAGGGATCTCAGTGGTGCCTTGAGCATGTTCGATAGTGAGAGTTTGTTTCTCTGTGGATTGCGTTGTTGAGGTATCTTGTGCGTTATCACAACCTGCGATAACCAGAGAAGACAGCAATAAGAACAGTGGGCTTAATGATTTTTTAAACATTCTCTTTCCCATATTGTTGCGATATGAAATAGCACAGTTTACTAGCTGTGACCTAATAATGAGCTTCACAAAGGAAACAATGATTATACCAAAAAACTAAAGAGTAATGATACTAATTCACATTCTCACAATAATAAAGGATTAACTTATATTATTGTGCTGAATCTTTGCATCAGATCATGTGAAGAGAAGAATGGACAAATTTTGTAACGCGAAACAATGCTAAAGATTTTTTGCTTAATTTGTGAAGAGGGTCAATACGCTAGGTCAATCAGAGACAATTATGAGTCAGTAAAAAATATCGTTAGTGAGTATCATTGCGTATACTTTATTCAATCAGAAACAATCTTAATTGCTAAATTTTACTTTAATTCTGTACTGACATCTTAATCAATGCACATGAGAAAGTAGCATTATCTCTAGGGCAGAGTGTGGCCAATTTGAGAGGGTTTTATGCAAAAGAAATATATTTATCTATTTTGTTCTGCTGGCATGTCAACATCTCTGTTAGTGACAAAAATGCGTGCACAAGCAGAAAAATATGATGTACCCGTTATTATTGAAGCTTTTCCAGAAACATTAGCAGAGCAAAAAGGCCAAGAAGCGGATGTCGTTTTATTGGGGCCACAAATTGGTTGGATGCTCGCTGATATTCAAAAATTATTACCCAATAAACCTGTCGAAGTCATTGATTCATTGTTATATGGGAAAGTGGATGGATTAGGTGTATTAAAAGCAGCAGTAGCCGCCATTAAGAAAGCATCAGCAACAACTAATTAATTTTTTTATTGTTATTTTTATTTATTCCAGTCAAAGAGTGAATTTTTCAGCTAGCCGAGCAATTAGCGGCATTTTAAGGGTATTTTTCTATGAGTAAGGTCATTGGTTCACTTGAAAAGGTACTCCTTCCTTTTGCGGTTAAAATTGGAAAGCAACCTCATGTTAATGCGATAAAAAATGGTTTTATCCGTTTAATGCCATTAACACTCGCCGGGGCAATGTTTGTACTTATCAATAATGTTTTTCTCAGTTTTGGTGAGGGCTCCTTTTTTTACTCTCTTGGTATTCGTTTAGATGCTTCAACAATTGAAACACTTAATGGTTTCAAAGCCATAGGTGGTAATGTTTATAACGGTACGTTGGGAATAATGTCATTGATGGCGCCGTTCTTTATTGGTATGGCGCTGGCGGAAGAGAGAAAAGTCGATCCTATTGCGGCAGGATTACTTTCTATCGCCGCCTTTATGACGGTAACACCTTATGACGCTGGTGGCGCTTATGCTGTGGGGGCGAACTGGTTAGGAGGTGCCAATATTATCTCAGGGATTATTATTGGCCTAGTGGTTGCCGAAATGTTTACCTTTATAGTGCGTCGTAATTGGGTTATCCGTTTGCCCGATAGTGTACCTGCCTCCGTTTCGCGCTCTTTTTCTGCCTTAATTCCTGGTTTTATTATTTTATCAATTATGGGAATTATCTCTTGGGGATTAGCGCATTACGGTACACATTTCCATCAAATCATTTTAGATTCTATTTCAACGCCATTGGCTTCGTTAGGATCGGTTGTTGGGTGGGCTTACGTTATTTTTACCTCTTTGCTGTGGTTCTTTGGTATTCATGGTTCACTGGCGCTAGCGGCACTTGATAGCGGTATTATGACCCCTTGGGCATTAGAAAACGTCTCTATTTATACCGAGTATGGTTCAGTTGAAGCGGCACTTGCAGCAGGCAAAACGTTCCATCTTTGGGCAAAACCGATGCTAGATTCGTTTATCTTCTTAGGAGGAACAGGGGCGACATTAGGTCTGATATTAGCTATCTTTATTGCATCGCGTCGAGCAGATCACCGTCAAGTGGCGAAGTTAGCATTACCTGCGGGTCTATTCCAAATTAATGAACCTATTATTTTTGGTTTACCTGTGATTATGAATCCAGTGATGTTTATTCCTTTTATTCTTATTCAGCCAATCCTTGCTGCTATTACCGTAACCGCTTATTACCTTGGGATTATTCCGCCGGTCACAAATATTGCACCTTGGACGATGCCAACAGGGTTAGGGGCATTTTTTAATACCAATGGCAGTATTGCTGCACTGTTATTAGCACTCTTTAACTTAGCTGTTGCAACACTGATTTATCTGCCTTTTGTGATTATTTCTAATAAAGCACAAACCGAAATTGATAAAGAAGAAAGTGAAGAAGATATTGCTAATGCATTGAAATTTTAACGAATAGACAATGGCTGTGCAGCGCTTATTTTGCACAGCTAAGCACCAAAGAGGGGAAATGATGTTAGATATTGAGAATTGCGTTGATAGCTCAGCGACAGATGATGAATTTGAAGAAATTATCATGGGGTTAATTATTAATTCAGGGCAAGCACGAAGTATCGCTTATGCAGCGTTACAAAAAGCGAAGCAAGGTGATTTTGCACAAGCCAAGAAAATGATGGAACAATCTCGAGTAGCATTAAATGAAGCTCATAAAATACAGACCCGCTTAATTGGTGATGATCAAGGATTGGGTAAAACGAAAGTGAGCTTGGTTCTGGTGCATGCTCAAGATCATTTAATGACATCTATGTTAGCCAGAGAGCTTGTCACAGAGCTTATCGAGTTACATGAAAAAATAAAGTAAGGCGAATGATGATGCACTCATTAAAAGCGCAAGCTGAAATACGCATGGTATATGAAAACCAATTATTTAATGGTAAGAATTTTCATGTGTTTATTTATAACAAAACAGAAAGCGTCAGTGGGTTGCATCAGCATGATTATTATGAATTTACTATTGTTTTAACAGGGCGCTATTATCAAGAAATTAACGGTAAAAAGGTGTTATTAGAGCGTGGTGATTTTGTCTTTATTCCTATTGGCTCGCATCATCAAAGTTTTTATGACTTTGGTGTAACTCGTATTTTAAATGTGGGAATAAGCAAAGCTTTTTTTGATAAACATTATCTTCCTTTATTGCCCGCTTATTTTGTTGCTTCTCAAGTTTATGCATTAAAAAATGAGTTTCTTTCTTATATTGAATCCGTGATTAGCTCATTAAATTTCAGACATACAGAATTTAATGAATTTATTGAAATTGTCACCTTTAATGTGGTGAATAGATTACGACATTATAGAGATGATGGTATTGAAGATGATATTCCCTTATGGCTAAAAGACGCCATTGATGGAATGCATGATAAAAGCCGATTTGGGGAGAATGCATTGGCAAATATGGTGCAATTATCAGGAAAATCGCAAGAGTATTTAACTCGAGCAACTCGCCGTTATTATGATAAAACGCCGATGCAAATTATTCATGATATTCGAATTAATTTTGCTAAAAAACAATTAGAAATCACGAATTACTCCGTTACCGATATTGCTTTTGATGCGGGTTATAGTAGCCCGAGCTTATTTATTAAGACTTTTAAGAAGATAACATCGCTGACACCAAATAGTTATAGAAAGAATTTATACAGTATTAAAGAGACTAACTAATTTATAATTAAGCGTAAAAAGTAATCAATAATATCAATTGATTTTTATTAAATAGAGAGAGAAAGAAGAAAATAACGTTATTTTCTTTAGGGATTTTTACGCCTTAATTTTGCCATTAATAGACAAATAACAGCATGATTGTGCTGTATGGGAGTATTTTATGAGTCATAAGTTAAAAGTGGTCACCATTGGTGGAGGAAGTAGTTATACACCTGAATTATTAGAAGGATTTATTAAACGTTATCATGAATTGCCGATCACGGAATTATGGTTGGTTGATGTTGAAGAAGGCAAAGAAAAACTGGATATTATTTTTGCGCTTTGCCAGCGTATGATAAAAAAAGCGGGTATCCCTTTAACCATTTATAAAACACTTGATCGTCGTGAGGCATTAAAAGAGGCTGATTTCGTCACTACACAGTTGCGAGTTGGTCAATTAAAAGCAAGAGAATTGGATGAAGCCATTCCGTTAAGCCATGGTTATTTAGGCCAAGAAACCAATGGTGCCGGTGGGCTATTTAAAGGATTACGTACTATTCCGGTTATTTTTGACATTATTAAAGATGTTGAAGAAATTTGCCCTAATGCGTGGATCATAAACTTTACTAACCCTGCAGGTATGGTGACGGAAGCGGTTTATCGCCATACCAATTTTAAGAAGTTTATTGGTGTTTGTAATATTCCTATCGGTATGAAAATGTTTATTACTGATGTGCTTAAGCTAACGGAGCAAGATACGCTTTCTATAGATCTGTTTGGCTTAAATCATATGGTGTTTATTAAAGATGTGATTGTTAACGGTCAATCTCGTTTCCCTGAATTATTAGAAGGAGTCGCTTCGGGGACGTTAACCGCAGGATCGGTGAAAAATATTTTTGATTTACCTTTTAGTGAGGGGTTAATTCGTTCTCTTAATCTGTTGCCATGCTCTTATTTACTCTACTACTTTAAACAAAAAGAGATGTTAGCCATTGAAATGGGGGAATACTATAAAGGTGGCGCTAGGGCTAAGGTTGTTCAGCAAGTCGAAAAACAACTGTTTGAATTGTATAAAGATCCACATTTAAATATTAAACCTAAAGAGTTGGAATTACGTGGAGGGGCTTATTATTCTGATGCCGCTTGTGAAGTGATTAATGCGATTTATAACGATAAACAGGCGGAACATTACGTCAATATTCCTCATCACGGCCATATTGATAATATCCCTGCAGACTGGGCAATTGAAGTGACGGCTATTTTAGGTAAAGACGGAGCCAAACCACATCCACGTTTAACCCATTTTGATGAAAAAGTGCTGGGGCTTATTCATACTATCAAAGGGTTTGAGATCGCAGCCAGTCAAGCGGCTATTAGTGGTGAGTTTAATGATGCATTACTTGCGATGAATTTAACGCCGCTGGTACTTTCCGATAAAGATGCTGAAGTACTGACTCGTGAGATGTTATTAGCACACAAAGCGCACTTACCTAATTTTGCTCATGCGATTGCACAATTAGCAGCATCAAACTAAGTGATTTAGACTCAATAAATCATAAAAAGGAGACAGAATGGCACATTTGTTAATTGTCAATGCCGATGATTTTGGGCTGAGTAGAGGGCAAAATTATGGCATTGTTGAATGTCATCGTCATGGCATAGTGACATCAACGACAGCGTTGGTGAATGCTGAAGGTATTGAGCATGCTGCACAATTATGCAAGGAGCTACCTCATCTTGGTGTCGGGCTTCATTTTACATTGACTATGGGACAGCCGCTGTCTCCTATCCCTTCTTTAACGCGTAATGGGGTGTTAGGTAAATGGCTATGGCAAATGGCAGAGCAAGAGCAGTTACCTTTAGATGAGATACGAGTGGAGCTTAATGCACAATATCAGCGCTTTGTTGAGTTGTTTGGTTGTCCCCCCGACCATATAGACAGCCATCATCATGTGCATATGTTTAAACAAATTTTCCCCATCGTGGCAGAGTTTGCACAACAAAAAGCATTACCGATACGTGTTGATAGACTGTTGGCACAAAAAGAAAGTCTTAATACTCAAGGGGTTATTAGTAGTGATGGTTTTGATAGTCAATTCTATGGTGATGAAATCAGCCAAGCCTTGTTTTTAAAGACACTGGATGACGCTAAAGCACGTGGTGAACAATCGCTTGAAGTGATGACACATCCTGCTTTTATTGATAATCCTTTACGTGCGAGTGGTTACTGTTTCCAACGTTTAACGGAATTAGAGGTGTTGACGCAATCATCGTTAAAACAAGCGATTGCTGAGCGTGGATATCAATTAGGTACTTATCAAGATTTAATTTAATAATATTATCTCGTATTTTAAAAATATCCCAGAGTGTGTCTGTGAAATAATTTGCCTCTGTTATTGATAATGACAGAGGCTTTTTTTATAATTTAATTAAATCAATAATTAGAAGCTATAACCAATATTTGCAATAAAGCCATCAATAATTAATTTATTATCACTTAATTTATTCATTTTATAACGGCTGTTTTCATAGCCAACGGAAACAGAAAGCATATCGATAGGGTTAATGGTAACACCGGCTCCCCAGCTAAAAGCATTTTTCTTGAGTATACTTTCAGGCACTTGTCTAGTATCTAAACCTTTAAATTCGATTTGAGCCATACCTGCCACACCATATACACTAATATAGTCATTGAGGCGTAGGGTTGGCCCCGCCATCACTGAATAATAGCGGGCATCAACATCTTTTATTAATTGTTTTATAGGCTTATTAAAATCATATTCATTTTGCGCATAGGTAGCAATTGCCATAATACCTAGCTGTTGATTGAATTCTTGGCGTATAGAGAGATTACCACCGCGCATAATACCTGATTGGCCGGCAATTTTTATTTGTGCATAACCTGCAGAAATTGTTGTTTTATCTAATGAGGTATTTTCATGTGCTTGAACGGTAGAAATAGAAAATATTCCACTGATAAATAATGCTGATAATAGTTGTTTTTTCATTTTTAATATTCCATTTACTTACTATTTAGAATGGTGAATTATAGTAATGACAATTGTTTAAATTGGAATAAAAAAAGATAAGTGAGATGAAATAGGTTTTTTTTATACAAAAATAATAATTTATTGGCGTGTTTGTTTTTATAAATAAATAGCGTTTATATCAATATAAAACGCTATTTTTAATTTTATTTAATACCTAAATTATTTATTTGTTGTTAGGTTATCTTGTTTATTAGTCGTATTAGTTGTAGCTGTCATCGTTGAGGTAGAGTGAGTTGCGACAGCGGTCGCAGAAGTATCATTGATAGAAGGCGTTGTATTGATATCAAAACATCCTCTTAACCATGAGACTAAGGCAATTAAAACCAATAATAATACCAGTAACCAACGTAACCAACGGTGGCGAGTTTTTGGTGATATTTTTGCAAGCGCCGCTCCGGCAGCCGCTGCACTAGAGCCAGCAGTGACTTGTGCAACAGTCGGCGCTAAAGGTGTGGTACGAGGCCACCAAGTAATAATGGGTTTTCCATTAATGATATAGATGCTCTCTGCATCGGGTAGGGTTGAGGCGGTATCAAGCAGATGGCGCTCTTCATCGGTAATGCGTTGCTGTGCAGCAAGTAATGCCGTTTGCTCTTTAAGATTTTTTAAATCATCATCGAGAGCATCTCTTATCTCTTGGCGTTGTTGCTCTGACAATGCATTTAATGCCACTGGCTGACCGGATATTTCACCATACCATTCAATAGTATCTTCTGCGGTTTTTTGCGGGGTTGCAAACAAGGTGTGATATTTGGCAGGAAAGTGTTGTATCAGTAACTGTATTAATTGCTGTTGATGAGCTAAGGCAAAATCAGCACGAGTGGTATTGGTTGTTAATCGTGAAATGAGATCCATATGAGCGTGCCTTTATTGATAGCGAAAAGAAAATTATCAATCAATATGACTATCTAATCACTATAGCGCTTTTGTGTGCAAGAAGAAATCAAGGCCGCTATTTTTTATCCTTAATAAGAACGCTATTTGGGTGACGTAATAGCGGTTATCACGCTATCTGCGCAAATTGTTTCTAGATCTTCTCAATCGTCAGTATTAGCCTAAATTCTGTTTGCTTGGTATCTATTTTACACCTTACGATAACGCGTTTCGGTAAAAATCGATGTGAATCAACGAAAGCCAGCTTGCTTTTGGAGAGCTAAAAATCATTGATATAGCACATGGAGGATCTCGAAACTAAAAGGTAAGGTGGCTGACGAAGACACACAATCCCCTTCTTTTTCTCGTTTAGGGAATTTTTACCTCTCTTATGTTGATACAACAGCAGGTTTTTGATGACAAATAAAATCGATAATAACCAATTACTTCATGATGTGACCCGTTACTGGAATATCCGCGCTGAAAGCTATAGTGCTGCCAACCAGCAAGAGTTATTAAGTGAAAAACAGCAAAAATGGCGTCAGTTATTGTTAAGCCATGTCAAAGAAGGGGAGACATTAAAGGTTCTTGATATCGGTACGGGGCCGGGATTCTTTGCTATTTTATTAGCGTTGTCTGGCCACCAAGTCACTGCAATTGACGCCACGTCTGGGATGTTGCTTGCGGCTAAAAATAACGCCAGTCAACATAATGTTTCTATTAACTTTGTTTGTGGTGATGTGCAAGATCTTCCCTTTGGCGATGAACAATTTGATTTGGTCGTCAGCCGTAATGTGACATGGAATTTAAAATCACCCTGTGAGGCTTATCAAGAGTGGTTTCGCGTATTAAAACTAGGGGGAAGCTTAATTAATTTTGATGCCAATTGGTATTTACATCTGTTTGATGATGAATATTGGCAAGGTTTTCTTGCTGATAGAGAGCGAGCGGCGCAAAAGCAAGTTGCTGATCACTATGTTAATACCGATACAAAAGAGATGGAAAGAATTGCTCGCCAATTACCATTAAGCCAAGTTAAGCGTCCACAGTGGGATATTAATACACTACTAGATATCGGTTTTATTCGTTATAGCGTGGATATTCGTATTGGTGATCACGTTTGGGATGAAGAAGAAAAAATTAATTACGGCTCAACCCCTATGTTTATGATCCATGCTCAGAAAAATAATCGATGAGAATGATAAAAGGAAAATAATGTGAAACCTCTATTTACAGTTATTCCTACACTATTATTAACATTGGCGTGCGTATTTCCTGCTTTTGCCAATCAAAGTAATAATATATTGGATTATGCCAGTACAAAAGATATCCGTGATATTAACCCCCATCTTTATTCCGGTGAAATGGCCGCACAAAACATGGTATTTGAACCTTTGGTTTTAAATACCGATAAGGGGGTTGCACCTTATTTAGCACAACTCTGGGAAATTTCTCCGGATGGTAAAAGTTATACCTTTTTCTTGCGCCAAGACGTTACATTTAGTGATGGCGAACCTTTTAATGCGCAAGCGGTAAAACTTAATATTGAGGCTGTATTAGATAATTATCAGCGTCATGCATGGCTAGAATTGGTACGTCAAATCGACAGTGTCGAGGTTATCGATCAGTATACTGTTAAGCTAAATTTAAAAAATCCCTATTATCCAACCTTAACTGAACTTGGCTTAACTCGCCCATTTCGTTTTATTTCACCTAAATCATTTATTAACGGTAAAACTAAAACAGGGGTGAGTCATTATATTGGTACGGGGCCTTGGGTGCTCACGGAACATAAGAAAGATCAATATGCTGAATTTAAGGTTAACCCTCATTACTGGGGGCAAAAACCAGCATTAACTGGGGTGATGTGGCGAGTGATCCCCGATAGACAAACAATGCTATTATCCTTACAAAAAGGAGATATTCAGCTAATTTTTGGTGCAGATGGCGACATGTTAGATATGGACTCTTTTGACGCATTAATGGTATCCGATAAATTTAAAACACAAATGAGTGCACCTATTGCTTCTCGTGCTATTGTGCTCAACAGTAGTCGCCCTATTACTTCAAGCCAAAAAGTACGCCAAGCATTAGAGTATGCCGTTGATAAAGAAGGGATTGCTCAAGGTATTTTAGCGGGAAGTGAAAAAGTCGCTGATACATTAATGGCAAGAAGTGTACCTTATTGCGATTTCGATTCACCAACTTATATTTATCAACCGGAAAAAGCTGCCTCGTTATTAGAAGAGGAGGGCTGGCTATTACCTGCGGGTAAAACGGTGCGTGAAAAACAGGGAAAACCGTTGCAGTTATTGCTCTCTTATAATGTGAATAATGCGGTTGAAAAAGAGATCGCCGAACTATTGCAAGATGATTTTAAGAAAATTGGCGTGGCACTGACGGTATTAGGGGAAGAGAAACAGGCCTTTTTAGATAGACAGAAAAGTGGTGATTTTGATTTACAGTATTCTCTTTCGTGGGGAACGCCTTACGATCCCGCCTCTTTTGTCTCATCCTTTAGAATTCCAGCTCATGCTGATTACCAGGGACAGAAAGGGTTAGCCAATAAAGCACAATTAGATGCGATGATTGGCGAGTTGTTGATTACGCCAGATGAACATCGCCGTCAGGCATTATATCAACGCTTATTTACCTCATTAGCGGAGCAAGCCGTCTATATACCATTAACCTATTCGCGCACTAAAGCGATTTACCGTAGTGAATTGGAAAACGTTGGTTTTAATCCATCTCAATATGAAATACCTTTTGAAAAGATGCGTTTTAAATCCGAATAACCGATTAATTTAAGAGGTTACTTCAATATGGCACTGATCCGGTGCCATATTGGTTAAAGCAGATGTTACGTTATCTATGTTGGCGCCTATTGGCGATATTGCCGCTAGTGTTGATTATTTCGTTTATTGCCTTTGTTTTGCTGAATTTAGCACCATCTGATCCGGCAGAAGTGGCTTTGCGTGTTAACGAAATTGTGCCGACGCCCGAAGCGATTGAAGGTATGCGCCGTGAGCTTGGTTTAGATAAGCCCTTTTTCACACGCTACTTTTTATGGCTTGTAGCGGGATTTCAACTGGATTTTGGCACCTCTTTTTTGACCCGAAAACCGGTGATACAAGAGATGTTAACTGCTCTCCCCCCCACGCTTTGGTTAGCGGCTACCGCATTATTATTTACACTTATTATCGCGTTACCTTTAGCCTTATGGTGTGTGGCAAAACCACATAGCTTGATAGACAAAAGTATTCGGTTGATTGTTTTTGTGTTAACCGCAATTCCTAATTATTGGTTAGGGTTGTTGTTAATTTGGGCGGTGGCGGTTCATTTAGATTGGTTACCTGTCAGTGGTATGTTGACACCACAATCGGTCATTTTACCGGCATTTGCACTCTCTTTAGGTTATATCGGTACTTATTTACGTTTGTTACGGGGCGCAATGCTTAATCAATGGCATCAGCCTTATGTATTTTATGCCCGAACAAGAGGATTACCTGATAAGCTGATTTTGCGTCGCCATATATTACGTAATTCACTCGCTTCTGCGCTGACGGCGCTAGGAATGAGTATTCCGAAACTTATCGCGGGCACGGTCGTGATCGAGAATATTTTTGCATGGCCTGGGGTGGGGCGACTGTGTATTAGTGCCATATTTGGACGCGATTATCCGATGATACAAGCTTATATTTTAATGATGTCATTGTTATTTCTCTTTTTTAATTTTCTGATAGATATCATTCAGATGAAAGTCGATCCTCGTCTAAGGCGGTAACAATGTGGCGGTTATTCTGGCAACGACTTGCGCAAGATAAAAGTGCACAACTTTGTTTATTGGTGATAGTGATGATTACCATCGCCGGAATAGGCGCACCTTGGTTTGCACCTCATGATCCCACTTTAACATCGATACGCTTAAAATTTCAGCCAATCAGCTTTCACTATCCATTGGGTACAGACAATTTAGGACGTTGTGTATTTTCACGTTTACTCTTTGGTATTCGAACCACCGTTTTTTATGCCATTTATGCGATGAGCATAACACTGCTGATCGGTTGGCTAATGGGGATGTTGGCGGGCTATTTTCACGGTAAAACGGATACAGTGATTATGCGTTTATGTGATGTGGTATTGTCATTTCCTGCGGAAATTATGATCTTAGCCTTAGTGGGCATAATGGGGCCTGGAATAGGTAACATCTTGATTGCGGTGATCTTGGTTAAATGGGCTTGGTACGCCAGAATGATACGAGGCATTGTTCGACAATATTCACATCGTCACTATATTGCTTATGCTCAAGTGATTGGCGCACCACCAACACATATTTTACGACGCCATTTATTACCCGTGACATTAGCTGAAACTATCGTTTTAGCCTCAAGTGATATTGGTAGTGTTATTTTAATGATCTCTGCTCTTTCATTTCTGGGGTTAGGGGTACAGCCACCCACCCCAGAATGGGGCAATATGCTGAGTGAAGCAAAAAATGTCATGGTATTACATCCCGAACAAATGCTACCTGCGGGGATAGCGATTACGGTTGTTGTTACTGCATTTAACTTTTGGGGCGATTTTTTACGCGATGTGTTCGATCCCGATAATCGTCAATCAGTCGGGGATAAATATGAACAATTTACTGACGCTTAATCAAGTCTCAATCTATGATCCTCACAGCGAAAAAAAGCGGGTAGATAATCTCTCCTTTAGCCTTAAACAGGGGCGAACGTTAGCTATTGTCGGTGAGAGTGGTAGTGGTAAAAGCTTAATCAGTAAAGCCATTATTGGCTTACTTCCAAGTACACTTGCACTATCGGGAGAAATATTTTTTGATGAAAAGCCCCTTCATTTATATTCAGAGCAACAACGGCGTACCCTATTAGGGACATCGCTAGGTATGATTGTGCAAAACGGTATGAGTGCTTTTGATCCGTTGATAAAAATAGGCAAGCAAGTTAGCCAAACCTTAATTTACCATTTTTCTTATACTAAATTGCAAGCATTCAATGCTACTAAACAAGCATTGGATGAGGTGTTTGAGCATCAATCTTTAATGATTATGCAGGCATTTCCTCACCAATTAAGTGGGGGGCAATTACAACGTGTGATGATTGCCATGGCTTTGGCGTTATCACCAAGGTTATTAATTGCTGATGAACCTACTACCGCATTAGACGCTCCCTTGCGCAGAGAAATATTACAGCTATTGCAACGTATCACGATATCTAAAAACACCACCTTAATTTTTATCTCTCATGATCTAGGATTAGTCAGTCAGATTGCTGATGATATTTTAGTGATGAAAGAGGGAAAATTAATTGAGTTTGGTGACAAAAACAGCGTATTAGATACACCGAAGCAAGCCTATACCCGTTATTTAATTGAGGCTAGAGCTAAGCTTTCCCAACGTTTTGCACAGGTGCTTTATGCTCGGTGATCAGCATGAAACGGCGATAAACAACAAGAGGATCGAATGCTATTACGAGTAGACAACGTCAGTAAATATTATTATCAAAAAGGGGCGCGCTTTTTTAAAGAAAAAGTGACTATTCTCGATGCGCTCTCTTTTAATATACAAAAGGGTGAAGCTTTCGGGTTAGTTGGAGAAAGTGGCAGTGGAAAAAGTACCCTTGCACGGTTAATCAGTGGCTTAGAATTACCTGATCAAGGGGCTATTTATTTAAATGATAAGCCAGTGACGAAACGATGTTATCGACAAGGTGTAATAAGTATTGTGTTTCAGGATCATATCGCTTCAGTCAATCCCACTTTTACAGTGGGTGAAATGATTGCTGAACCTATTAAACTGATTCATCCGACTCTTCGTCATAACGAGTTAGAAACAATTATTTTTTCTTTTTTAGAGAAGGTGCAATTACCTAAAAGTTGTTATCAGCGTTATATTTTTGAATTGTCTGGTGGGCAAGCTCAACGAGTTTGCTTATGTCGTGCGTTAGCATCTTACCCACAACTAATTATTTTAGATGAGGCAATAAGCTCTCTCGATATACCTACACAAGTTGAAATATTGGATTTATTAAAATTATTAAAAGAGGAACTCCAATTATCCTATCTTTTTATTAGTCATGATATTCAAACAGTGACTTATTTTTGCGATAAAGTCATGTTCATTTTACAAGGTCAACAAATTGAATTATGCGAGATAAATAAATTAAGTACTGTTACTCATCCTTATGCTAAAAAACTAATTCAATCTGTTATTTAATCAACAAGCAATAATGTATTATCGCATCATTGCTTGCTGTATTTACTCTATTTAGAGATTATTCATTAAATGCGTTTGAATAGCGTTGGCATCATTTGCAGCATTAAAATCAATACCAAAATTCAGTGTCCCATCTTTAAGTTCAATACTACGAGGTGACGCTTTAGAGCAGGTAATATTCTGTATTTTCTCTTTTACGGTTTCTTGTGCTATTTTCGAGCTTTCACAGGTATTAATGACACCTTTTAACCCTTCACTGCAATAACCATCAATACCTGTTGTTTTTAGATCCTCAACAGTAAATGCCGACCAATCAAACGCGACTTTTATATTAGCATCACAACTTTTATTTAAGTCAACAACACGAGATTGAATATTTTCTTCAAATTTCTGTTGTAATTCTCTTTCTGCCAGTGTGGCTGAAAAAGCCGAAGAAGTGATAAGAAGTAAAGAAAGACTGATAGCAATATTTTTCAACATAATTTAATACTCCAAAAATGAATATATAAATAAAGATTAGTCTATTAAAAATAAAATGATTGAATATGATAAAAATAGAAAAATGGTTTTTTTTAACATATTACTCTTTTTAAAAATAAATTTTACTATTAGTTAGGTATATTTTAATAACATCCTATATTGATAGTGATATTAATATGTTAACCACGGTTTTTACTCTCATTGATAGTTAAATGTTCGTTTGTTTTATAACGAACATAATCGTTTCAGTTCGCTATTAAAATGGTGAACAAAGTGAAATAAATAAATTTCTTTCTAAATCAATGTATTAAATTATTGATGTAGATCTGTATCACAAACCAATCCTATTGTGATTGTTTTTTCTCCATGCTCGAATTAACTTGCTAACTCGAAGTAGCAAAAATTAGCATAGCGTTAGCAAATGATGAGGGTTCGCATGGAACAACAATATTTTATTGGCGTTGATGTTGGCTCAGCCAGTGTCCGTGCAGCAGTATTTGATAGCTTTGGAAAGCGTTTGGGCTTTTCAGTGCGTCCAATTGCACAATTTCGTCCGAAAACGGATTTTGTCGAGCAATCTTCCGCTGATATTTGGCAACAAGTATGCACCACTGTAAAAGAGTCGGTGAAATTATCAGCCATCAATCCTCTCCATGTGAAGTCTATTGGTTTTGATGCCACCTGCTCTTTAGTGGCCGTTGGTAAAGAAGGGCAAGCACTTTCGGTTTCACCCAGTAATAAACCTGAGCAGGATATTATTATGTGGATGGATCACCGGGCAGTACAAGAAACAGTGACCATTAATCTGACTAACGATCCTGTTTTGCGGTATGTCGGGGGCGAAGTGAGCATTGAAATGGAATTGCCTAAAATTCTATGGTTAAAAAATCACTATCCGGAGCGTTATAAACATGTCTGGCGATTCTTTGACTTAGCTGATTTTTTAGTGTGGAAAGCAACCACTGCTGATGTTGCCAGTATCTGTACATTAACGTGTAAATGGAACTATTTGGCCCACCAAGGGCATTTTAGTGAAAGCTTGTTAGCTGATGTAGGTTTGGATGAATTATTAGAAAAAGTACCACAAACCATTTTGGCTTTAGGTGAATCGGCCGGATGTTTAACGACCTCTGTGGCTGAGGCTTTTGGATTACATACTGGTGTCATAGTTGCTAGTGGCATTATTGATGCTCATGCGGGTGGGGTGGCGTTAACCGCATCACAACCTGAGGGAAGTTTGGCCATCATCAGTGGTACATCTAACTGCCATATGATTGTCAGCCAATACCCGATTATGGTGCCCGGTGTGTGGGGGCCTTACTTTGGCGCAATGTTACCAGAGTTATGGCTAAATGAAGGGGGACAAAGTGCTGCCGGTGCGCTCGTTGAATGGTCTATCCGCCGCCATGAGTCATGGGCTGAGTTAGAACAAGAAGCGAAAGAAAAAAGTGTTAGTTACTATACCTTATTAAACCAAGCTGTCGCTGAATTGGAAGAAAATGAACCTTATCCAACAGCACAATTTCATGTTTTAGCTGACCATCATGGCAATCGCTCTCCACGTGCTAATCCTGCCGCCAAGGGAATGGTCAGCGGATTAACCCTTGAAAGTGGTCGGGTTGCCTTGGCTCGTTATTATCTTGCGACATTGCAGTCTATTGCCTATGGCACTCGCCATATTATTGACACCCTTGAAGATGCTGGGCACCAAATTAATCGCCTTGTTATGTGTGGGGGAGCGACCAAAAATCCACTGTGGTTACGTGAATATGCCAATGCAACAGGTCGTGAGATCCATTTAGCGCAAGAAGAAGATGCGGTGAATCTAGGAGCTGCTTTATTAGGTGCCGTGGCATGTAAAGCCTTTAATAACTTTTCTCAAGCAGCAAATACCATGGTACGAGAAGGCGGCGTTATTACACCCGATAGTGACACCTTTGCTTTCCATCAAGCGAAATACCAAGTTTATTTACAGATGTATCAAGATCAGCAGCGCTATAACGACATGATGGCAGATTGCTGACCATAAATTTTTCCGATTATGAATCGAGTTTACCTTACCAGGGATATCTTATGTTGAACTTAAATCTACCAAAATTACCGGACGTTATCAGTGCAGAAGCTAATGAGATCCTGATGGTTACTAATGCAGACTTACGTGAGCCTGCAAACGTAACATGCTGGCCTGTACAGAAAAAATTTGAAGATAAGCTAGCCGCTGCATTAAAAGCACAAGGTTACACCATGAAACGTGCACATAAAATTGATGAAGCACGAGGCCATGGTTTTATCAGTAGTCAGCGTGAAGGTTGCGATATGTTTGCGGCTATCGATCCTGATGCACCCGTTATTGTGCTATTAACCGCATGGCAATACTCACACCATATTGCCTCTTCATTAGCGCATCATCGCGGGCCAATTCTGTTGCTGGCTAATTTTGATGGTACATGGCCGGGGCTAGTTGGCATGTTGTGTTTAGCGGGGACGTTAACCAGTTTAGGTAAAAATTATTCACGCTTATGGTCAGAAAATTTTGACGATACATTTTTTATTGATGGCTTAGCAACATGGTTGAAATATGGCTATGTAAATCATCAGCTTAGCTATCTTAAAGAAGTTGCGCCAACACACAGGGTAATGGCGACAGAAGCTGGCGAAGTGGGTCGAAAAGTCGGCGAATATATAATTAAAAATAAAGAAATAATAGGTTTGTTCGATACATTCTGTATGGGAATGATTAATGGGGTCTTCCCACAACAGGCAATGATCGATATTGGTATGCCCATTGAATCACTCTCTCAATCTGCATTATTGGTCGAAATGGCAAAAGTACCTGATGCATTAAGAGAAGAGTGTGTGCAATGGTACGAAAATAATGGCATGACGTTTAAGTTTGGTACAGATGATAAAACTGAACTGACTCGTGAACAGGTGAAAGAGCAGTGTGCCATGATGATTGCAATGGCGCGTTTCGTTAAACGCTTTGGCTTAACCGCTGTAGGCGTGCAATATCAGCAAGGATTAAAAGATTGTTGTCCTGCCTCTGATTTTGCCGAAGGTGCAATTGGGTCAACGGCACGCTTCCCGTTACCGGATGAAAATGGCGACATTATCAGCCCTAACACACCGATCCCTTGTATCAACGAAGTCGATATGGGTACAGCTATTCCACAAACGATGTTATGGCGTTTATTAACCTCGTTAGGCTTGCCTGCAGAAACAACATTACACGATATTCGTTGGGGGAGTGAGTATCAGGGAACCTTCTACTGGGATATGGAAATTTCCGGCTCTGTGCCTTTTGAACACCTTAAAGGTGGGATCAAAGGCGCAACAGGTTACCGTCAGCCACCTATGTTTTTCCCTAAAGGGGGATCAACTATAGCGGGTCAAGGTAAAGCAGGGCGTTTGTTATGGGCACGTGCACACTATCAAGGTACAGATGTGATTATGCATATTGGTACAGGTATGGCGGTGGAATTACCGGAGGCAGAGTTTGAACGTCGCCGTCGAGCCACTAACTACGAATGGCCATTACTCAACTGTACTTTAGATGGTGTAACTCGTGATGATCTTATGGCGGGACATCAAAGTAACCATATTACAGTGGCTTATGTTGATGACGATAAATTGGCGTTTGTGCTACAAGCCTTTGTTGCTCAAGCACTGACTCAAGGTATTCAAGTGAAAGTGGCAGGTGATGCCATTAACTTACTGTAAGGAATTTATAATGAGTCAGCAAAAATACGTTGGTGTTTGGCCTGTGATGCTCACTCCTTTTGATACTAAAGGAGAGATTGATTGGGCGTCATTAGAGCGCCTTGTCGATTGGTATATCGATGCAGGCGTACATGGGTTATTTGCCGCCTGCCAATCAAGCGAAATGTTTTATTTGAGTGATGAAGAAACACAAGCACTCACCCGTTTTATCGTTGAAAAAGCAGATGGAAGAGTACCTGTTGTTGCTTCTGGCCATACGGCAACGGCCTTAAGCCAGCAAAAAGAACAACTGCAGGCAATGGCGAGTACCGGCGTTGATGGCGTTATTATGATCAGTAATCGCTTAGCGCAAGTGGGTGAGTCTGATGATAAGGCGCTGGAAACACTACAATCCTTAACCCATGCTGTACCTAAAGAGATTGATTTGGGTATTTATGAATGCCCTTATCCTTACAAACGCTTGTTATCTGAAGAGATAGTAGAGTGGTGCGCACAAAGTAATCGCTTTACTTTTATTAAAGATACTTGCTGTTCTCTTCCTCTCATAGAACGTCGCTTAGCATTATCAAAAGGAAGTCGTTTGCATCTAGCCAATGCTAATAGTCAAACCTTATTAGCGTCATTTCAAGCAGGATGCCAAGCATATAGTGGTGTTATGGCTAACTTCCACCCCGAACTTTATGTCTGGCTGTATGAAAATTGGCAGGATAAACCAGAGCAAGCTGCGCTATTAGCTGATTATTTATCAACAGCTGCGATGACTGAAACGCTGGATTATCCTGCCTGCGCTAAATATCATCAGCGCCTGATCGGCAATTTCGCGACACTGGTTTGCCGCTCTCGTAATAGTAGTCAGTTTGAAAACTCATTTTTCCCTTCTGCTGTTAATAGCATGACGGCATTGGGTGAAAATATGAAGAAGTGGCTTTCGTTAAATTAATTTAGGACACAGGAGTAGGAATATGCCTTTCGTGATGAAGGAAACCCAGTTTGTGCTGGATAATGCACATTCACTTTTTAATCACTGCCATGCTTCAACGATTGTGCGTGTGCCTAACTCTGAGCGTTTATTAACCGCTTTTTTTGCTGGCGATAAAGAGGGTAGCGGTAATACCGCTATCTGGTTGGCGATAAAAGAGGGAAATGATTGGCAATCCGCTCAACCTGTGGTTAAAAATCCAGGTGTTGCGCACTGGAATCCAGTTTTACATGTTGACCCATCAACAGGTAATATCTGGCTGTTTTATAAAACGGGTCCTGATGTACATAGTTGGACGACCCAATACGTTATCTCGAAGGATGGCGGAAATAGCTGGAGTTTACCAAGTGAATTGGTTTCGGGTGATGTAACACCTAGAGGTCCTGTGAAAAACAAAGTATTAGTGATGTCAAACGGCGAGTGGTTAGCTCCGGGATCGGTGGAGGATGATCGATACTGGGATGCGTTTGTCGATATTTCTAGCGACAATGGTCAACACTGGCAGCGAGTGGATATTCCGATTGCCCATCATCAAGGAGGGCAAGCGGAGCATGAAATCTGGCAAGGGCTAAAGGACGATGCCTTGTGGGAAACTGATCTACAACGTGTTTTTCAATGGGATGGCGTGATACAACCAACACTATGGGGATCTCAGCCTGGACATGTGCATGCCATGATGCGCAGTACGCGCGGTAAAATTTATCGTAGCGATTCAACGGATTATGGGCGCAGTTGGTGTCCGGCTTATGCAACAACCTTACCAAATAATAATAGCGGCATTGATGTCGTCTCCTTCGCAGATGGTCTGTTGGCATTGGTATATAACCCGAATTCAGGCAACTGGAGTCGTCGTTATCCTATCTCTGTCAGTCTTTCATCCGATAATGGCAGTACTTGGTCTGAACCATTCGATTTACTCGATGGGGAAGGCGAATTTTCATATCCGGCTATTATTGCTGAAAACAATACCCTACATGTGACTTTTACTTGGAACAGAAAAAACATTGTTTATCAGCAGTTAATAGCTACTCAATAAAAATGTGGAGAAAGGGTTTTATGAAAAAGAGTCTACTCGCAGCGTTGGCGCTTACGATGACATTGGGCATGGGGAATGCTGTAGCCCAACAGTTAACGTATCCTACTAAAAATATTGATGTGGTTATCCCAAAAAACCCGGGGGGAGGTACTGATACTTCTGCACGGACTATCATTGAATTTGCTAAAGATGTGATGCCAGCAGGGCGTATCTTTGTACCGGTTAATAAACCCGCAGGTAATGGTTTAACTGGGTTAATTGAAGTGGCAAATGCGCGTCCTGATGGTACTAAATTAGTCATGACGACTGTTGAATTAGCGATGTTCCCACATCAAGGTAAGTCACCCGTGACCTATAAAGACTTTACCCCGATTGCGACAACGATTGCTGATCCGGTTGTGCTCGTGGTGAATGCTAATTCACCTTATAAAACATTGGAAGAATTTATTGCCGGGGCAAAAGCGAACCCCGGTAAATTAAAGATTGGTAACTCAGGTATGGGGGCTATTTATCACCTCGCGGGGGTGAATATCGAACGTACTACGGGAACTAAGTTTAATCATATTCCTTATAACGAAGGTACAGGCCCCTCTATTGCTGCATTAGTGGGCGATCATATCGATGGCGTATTAACCACACCCGGTGCGGTTAAATCACAAGTTGATGCGGGTATTTTGCGCATTCTCGGTGTGATGGATGAACGTCGCTTCCCACTTATTCCGGATGTTCCAACCTTTAAAGAAGCCTTAAATCTCGATACCAACGTGAAAATGCGCGCATGGGCTGTATTAGCCACAACAGCAGGTGTGCCTGATAACGTTAAAAATGAGTTAGTGGGGGCATTTTCAGAAGTGGTTCAAAAACCAGAATATCAAGAAGCATTGAAAAAACAAGGTATTATGCCAGTATTTATCGTCGGTGACGATGCGTATCAAATGATGAAAGAAGATCATGAGATGTATGCTGAATTAATCTCAGCCACCCTGAAAAAATAACCTTTCTATAATAAACCACCCTATCCGCAAGTCGGATAGGGTCGGGGAGATCCCGACATGACTAAAATCAATACAATCATCGGTGCGATTTCAGTAGCTTTTGGGCTACTTATTATCTATCTCTCCCGTGATATGAGTATGTTTGATGAATATGGTGTACCTGGGGAGCGTTTTTGGCCTTACGGTTTAGCCATCTTATTTATTTTACTGGGGATTTTTCAATGGATAGGTGTCGTGGTTGATAAAATTAAACATGTACACCAGTCCGTAGATTTAAGTTCGACCGCAGTTAAGCGTGCTTATGGCTTAGGCATTTTTATGCTGCTATATGCAACAGGTTTATATCTATTTGGCTTTATTGTTCCATCATTGCTTCTTATCCCAATCATTATGTGGTTGATGAATGAGAGGAAACCTATTGCCATGGTGGTGATCCCGATTGTGATTGTAGCCGCGGTTTATGTTTTCTTTGACATTATTTTTAATTCACCTCTGCCAACCTCTGTCTTTTTTGAGTAAGCGGTAAAGGAGCCTTGGTATGGAAATTTTAGATGCTTTAATGGTCGTTTTTAGTTTAGAAACGATAACAATGATCCTGTTAGGGGTTTTCGCGGGGATTATTATCGGCGCATTACCGGGTTTAACAGTGAATATGGGCATTGCACTGTTACTCCCACTGACTTACTCTTTTCAAGGAATGACGGGGATCTTATTATTATTGGGAATGTATTGTGGGGCTGTTTATGGTGGCTCCATTACCGCGATATTAATTAGTACACCGGGTACACCTGCATCTGCAGCCACCGTCTTAGATGGCTATCCGATGGCTAAAAAAGGTGAAGCAGGGCGAGCATTAGGCCTATCAACCATGGGGTCGATGTTTGGTGGTGTATTTAGTACTATCGCTTTAATTGTTATTGCTCCTCAATTGGCAAAAGTGGCGACGGGATTCTCTGCCGCTGAATATTTTGCTCTTGCGGTATTTGGCATAAGTATTATTACCAGTGTATCATCGCAATCGATTGTGAAAGGATTAATGGGGGGCGCGATTGGTCTTGCAATTGCCACTATCGGGCTTGATCCTATGACAGCAGGGCCACGTTTTACGTTTGATACCGTGTATCTTATGGGGGGCGTCTCGTTTATTCCAATCCTCGTGGGACTCTTTGCATTTTCTCAAGGCTTGATTAGCTTTGAAGAAGAGTATCGTGAGCGCAAGCAGAAGAAAAGCGAGAAAATTAATGCCCGTATTCATCGTGTATTACCTACGTGGCTCGATTTTAAACGTGTTTTACCTACCTATTTTCGTTCATCAGCGATAGGAACGGCTATTGGTGCTATTCCTGGGACTGGGGGAGATATTTCATCTTTTATCTCGTATAACGAAGCCAAACGTTGGTCAAAACACCCTGAAGAATTTGGAAAAGGATCACCCGAAGGGGTTTCAGCACCGGAAGCGGGGGCTAACTCGGTGACGGGTGGCACCATGGTACCTCTAATGACTTTAGGTATTCCCGGTGATGGCGCAACGGCGATTATTATGGGGGCTTTTATGGTGCAAGGATTAGCGCTAGGGCCACAGTTATTTACGGATAATCCCGTTGAAGTGAACAGTATTTTTATCGGCTTAATGATGGCGAATATTTTTCTCGGTATCTTAGGCTTCTTGTGTATGAAACTGTTTGTACGTGTGATGGATGTACCACGAAGAGTATTAGTACCCATTATCTTTGTGTTGTGTAGTGTGGGGGCTTATTCAGTTAACCATAGCATCATTGATGTTTTTGTGATGATGGGGGCAGGATTACTGGCTTATATTATGATTAAGCTCGATTTTTCGATGTCTCCGGTGGTGATAGGTATTATCCTTGGGCCGATGGCAGAGTCTAACTTACGCCGTGCTTTAATGATGTCTCAAGGGGATGTATCGATTCTCTATACACGACCTATTACTGCGACATTCCTCGCTATTGCACTATTAACACTGCTGTTACCTATTGTCGGACCTGGGTTAAAATCAATGTGGAAAAAATGGCGTAGTCAATCTGCTTAATAAAGGTTAATCCGCCCTCATTGTTAGCAAAATGAGGGCAATATCAATGACGGAACATTAATGGCAAAAACAGTTGAACAAATTGCAAATGATCTGAATTTATCTATCACCACAGTACGATTAGTACTCAATGGTAAAGGTGATCAATATCGGATCAGTGCAAAAACCCAGAAAAAAATTGCTGATTATGTCGAAGTTTTTGGTTATACCGTTAACCATGCGGCAAGAAGCTTAAAACTCAATAAAACAGATACCTATGGTCTGGTTATTCCTCGGCTGTCCAACCCCTTCTTTGCTGCTTTAGCGGAAAAGTTAGAGATGCATTGTCACCAGATTGGTTGCCAGCTGATGATAAGTTGTACCTATGGTGATATTAAAAATGAAAATAAGCTCGTAAAGTCTATGGATGAGCGTAATGTTGATGGGATTTTTATTGTTTCAGCAAGTCGAAAAAATCAGCAACATCACGTTAAACATCGTCAAAAGCCTTTAGTGTTCTTAGATAGAGATTTTTCTGTTAGTAATGCAATTTGCGTGGCGTCTGATAACTGTGATAGTGGTGCACAATTAACGAAAGCGATGATACAGCAAGATGCGCCAATCCACTTTTTTGCCGGTGATGCTCTTCTTCCTACTATTGCAGCTCGTTTGCGCGGTTATGTTCAGGCGATCAAAGCCCATTATGGTGATGAAAGCCATGTAACCGTTTCCTATGCAGAACATAACACCACCAAAGATGGTGAACAGATGATGAAGCAATATCTTGAACAACATCGGCAGATCCCCAGTCATTTTATTGCCTCATCACTGCCCATTTTAGAAGGCGTATTAAGTGCTATTCGCCAAACAGAAGGTGTTATTCCCGCACATATCAATATAGGTACTTTTGATGATCACGTTATGTTAAGTTTTTTACCTAATAATGTCTGGTCAATGAAGCAAGATGAAACCTTATTGGTAGAAAAAGCCTTTGAAATCATGACTGCTAAGATAGCAGGTAACGTAGTGAAAGCACCTCCATTAATTAAAACACAACTTATCAAACGCCTAATTGCAGGAGCATGAGTCAAATATCGTGATTATTCGCCTCACTTTGTGAGTAGAATAAGCTTTCTATTCGCCTCATTGGAGGGATGTATGTGGTTAATGGCTACCCATTCTCTTCTGATATGATGAATGTTATATCATCAGATATGCGACTTTAATGTAGGCTATGTATGAAAAAATATTTTCTTTTTTTTAAAAGACCTTAAACAATCTTTAATATTAAGCATTATTGCTATTTTTTTGTTCTTTATAGTGTTTTGATTGTTCGGTTTTTTCCCTATTTCTATGGTCGAATACTATTAGTATCATTTGTGATTATTTGCTTAATATTTTCCTTTCTTCCTATAAAGAAAGAAGGAAAGAGAAAATAATTATTTAGTCCGCGCTAGTGATCAGAAAATAAAAGAGAACTTAATGTAAATTTCGTGATCGAGTCGTTTTGATAATCAGTACAATGTATTGAGCGCCTTTGGCGCTGGTGGACGTAGTGTAAGATATATTTTGCAAGATTAAATTTTTTATTATTGCAGCGATAATGGCCATTTTAATTTATGCGCTTTATGATCATTCTTTTGTATGGCTTGTCACGGTGTCATATTCTATTAAATCCCTAATGAAAATAGGGGCTCTTGATTATCTCTGGTTAGAGGCTCATAATTTAAGCAGATAGCTCCATTTTATTAATATAAAAGGATATTAAAGAAAGATGAACGATGATGTTGACCGATGTCCTGAGTGTCAAGTAAGGGCATACTATACGGATGATTTTGTCCGTGTTTACCAAGCCTATTCTACTACTATCGCTCAGAGCGCAGTCGCAAATGGTACTTTTGTTTCTCCCCCTTTTAGTATGACCCGTATGACTTGGGTAAAACCCTCCTTTCTTTGGATGATGTATCGCTCAGGGTGGGGGCGCAAAGATCCCAATCAAGCGTCTATTTTGGCTGTTGATATTACCCATGAAGGCTTTCAACAGATGCTAACACAAGGTGTGGTCAGTCATTTCGATCCCGACCACTATGTGAGTGCCAAAGAATGGCAAGAAGCAACAGAAACCAGTGATATTCGTATTCAGTGGGATCCTGAACGAGATATTTATCTTAATCGCTTAAGTTATCGCACCATTCAAATAGGGCTACGTAATCAAGCAGTAGAAAAATATTGCAATGAGTGGATTGTTAATATTACCGATATTACTGATAAAGTGCGTAAAATAGATACTTGTATTACTAATGGCGATCTAGATACTGCATATAGCTTACTTCCTATCGAGCAACCTTATCATTTTGCAAAATAATCTCGCCTAGAAAAACCCCGCCAATAGACTATGGGCGGGGTGATAAGACTAAACCTTCGCAAGCTGTGGGCGAACACCTAATGTATGGCAAATGGCGTAGGTCAATTCAGAGCGGTTAAGAGTGTAAAAATGGAAATCTTTCACGCCCTCACGGCTTAAAATTTTCACCATATCAATAGCGATAGAAGCACCAACCAGTGCGCGAGTTTCTGGATCGTTGTCTAAGCCATCAAACATTTTATGCATCCAACCGGGGATCTTCACATTGGTTAATCCGGCAAAACGTTTTAACTGTTTAAAATTGGTGACAGGTAAAATACCCGGAACAATTTCTACATCAATACCCGTTGAAACACAGCGATCACGAAAGCGTAAGTAACTTTCTACATCAAAGAAAAATTGTGTAATGGCTCGATTAGCGCCCGCATCCACTTTCTTTTTTAAATTAATAAGATCAGCCTGTGCGCTTTTAGCTTCGGGATGCACTTCTGGATAAGCAGCAACCGAAATATCAAAATCTCCTACATCTTTCAGTAAATGAACCAGATCAACGGCATACATATCTGGCTTCTGGCTGTTATCAGGTAAATCTCCCCGTAGCGCCACAATATGACGAATGCCACTTTGCCAATAGTCTTGGGCTATATGCTGTAATTCTTCACGACAGGCATCAATGCAGGTTAAATGTGGTGCCGCCTCAAGGCCTGTACGCTCTTTTATATCTTTAATAATGGCATGTGTTCTATCTCGTTCACCTGAATTTGCACCATAAGTGACCGAAACAAAGCTAGGTTTTAAGGTATTTAAACGAGCCAGTGATTGCCAGAGTGTATTTTCCATCTCTTGTGTGCGAGGAGGAAAAAACTCAAAAGAAACTTGGATCTGGCCATCTAATTCAGCAAGATTTTGATTAAGCGCTTCATGCTGGCTTGCGTGATAAAAGCTCATACCTATACCTCATCAATCGTTGTGTCACATGTTGTTATTGTTATTCCGTTAAGTATCGCTACTTATTTACCCATCTAACCATTTAGACGTCTAGATGCAGATTCTCTTAATTCGGTTATTTAGTCAACAGTTATTCACCTTAGTTTCAATGAGGATAATTCAATCGGAAGAGGAGAAAATTTCATGTTGCACGATGACAACCTTAAATAACGTAAAGTCGCAGAAGGGATACGTTTGAAGATTTTCTTCTATAATAAAATTAACTCATTGATTGAATGGGAGTAGAAATGATCACTTGTAAACGTGTCTATGATGATAAAGACGGTAAGCATGAAGGTTATCGTGTATTAGTGGATAGATTATGGCCTAGAGGGGTGAAAAAGAGCGATTTTCATTATGATGAATGGAATAAAGCACTCGCGCCTTCTACTGAATTAAGAAAATGGTTTCATGAAAATGGCGATTTCACACAATTTACGGCTCGCTATATAAAAGAATTAGAAGCAATACCGGAAAGTTGGCAACCACTATTGAAGGTAGCCAAAGAAAAACCATTAGTATTACTGTATTCCGCTAAAGATGAAAAACAGAATAATGCTGTGGTTTTAATGGAATTTTTGCAAAAACAGTGCAAAACCAGCTGAAGCAATTATCGATGGGTTTGTCAGGTGTAATGTCAATAGCATCATATGCGGCAATAAAAAAAGTGGCGCTATTATCGCGCCACAAAAATTGCTAATAAGAACATTGAACAGAGTCAGAGAATATTTTACTGCATTATGCTGTGTGCGTATTTGCCTCTAACCATTGCGTAATACGTTGTTTTTGTTCATCATTAAGCCACATACCAAGTTTGGTACGACGCCAAATAGCATCATCAAGCTCAATCACCCACTCATGTTTAACTAAATAACGTAATTCAGCTTCGTAAAGATTATGACCGAAATTTTCGCCCATTCCGGCTAAATCAGTAATTCCTTCTAGCAACACTTCAGTATTGCTACCATAAGTGCGAGCAAAACGTAGTGCTAATGCTTCTGGTAACCAAGGATGACGTTGGCGAATAAGGCGTGAATAGCCATCACGATCGTAACCTTCTAAGTTCCCCCCCGGTAATTGACCCTCTTTTGTCCACGCTTGACCCATATTAGGGAAATAAGCATTTAGCTTATCAACCGCGTGTTCACCGAGTTTACGATAAGTCGTTAATTTACCACCAAACACAGAGAGTAGTGGTGTTTTACCATTATCATCATGTACATCTAAGGTATAGTCACGAGTGATAGCTTGTGGCGAATCGGATTCGTCATCACATAATGGACGCACCCCTGAATAATTCCAGACGATATCGTCTTTGGTCAGTTGTTTCTTAAAGTGGTCGTTATAGACTTTTAATAAGTACTCAACTTCATTGTTATCAATAGCCACATCTTTTGGATCACCTTTGTATTCAACATCAGTGGTACCAATAATAGAGAACTCATCCATCCAAGGGATCACGAATACAATGCGATTATCTTCATTTTGTAAGATATAGGCTTGGGGTTCATCGTGAGCACGTGGGATCACAATATGGCTACCTTTGATTAAGCGAATACCATAAGGTGATTTTAATTTTAACCCTTCATCGAATAATGTTTTAACCCAAGGACCGGCTGCATTCACTAATGCTTTTGCTTGGTAGCGAGAAGTTTCACCGGTGCGTAAATCTTGTGCTTCCACCATCCATAAATCGTTTTCACGCCAAGCGCGCGTCACTTTGGTACGAGTACGAACTTCACCGCCACGACGAACGATCTCTTGCGCATTTAATACTACTAAACGAGCATCATCTACCCAACAGTCGGAATATTCAAAACCACGAGTTAATTCAGGTTTTAAGACAGAGTTAGCCCCGAATTTAATACTTTTACTGCCCGGTAAACTGACACGTTTGCCTAGGTGATCATAGAGGAATAAACCAATGCGGATCATCCATGCTGGGCGTAGATGGGGTTGATGCGGTAAACGGAAACGCATCGGAAATGCGATATGAGGCGCCAAACGCAATAAAACTTCACGTTCAGCCAATGCTTCACTGACTAAACGGAATTCGTAATGCTCTAAATAGCGTAAGCCACCATGAATTAATTTTGAGCTAGCGGAAGATGTTGCACTGGCTAAGTCTTGAGCTTCCAGCATTAATACTGAAAGGCCTCGGCCTGCTGCATCCGCCGCAATTCCAGCGCCGTTTATTCCGCCGCCGATGACAATCAAGTCTTTAGTTTCCATAACATCCTCCTAAGAATGCGCGAAACAATTCTTTAATGTTCGTTTTCGCTCATAATTGTAATGAATTTTGTTGGAAATGCCAACTATATAACCGATAAAAAACATTACTGCGTGATATAAATAACAATTTATTATCATATCCCTACATTTAATGTGCTTATTAACTGAAAAGAACAAATGATGTTATTGATAAGAATAGGAAAGGGAATGGGGTTTGACAAAAGAATAAATAGGTAAAAAAGCGGAAGTTTATAGGAAAAAGTACCCCGAAAGGTACTTTTTAATAGAGGGTTATCCTAGCAAAGCTCAAGCTGAACGTTATGTTGTTCAATAATTTTTTGAATGCCAGATGGTGGCTCTTGGTCGGTGAAAAGGTAATCAATCAGATTCATATTACCAAGATTGACCATCGCGTTACGGCCAAATTTAGAGTGGTCGGTCACTAACATAACACAACGAGAATTTTCGATAATGGCACGTTTAGTGCGGACTTCATGGTAGTCAAATTCCAACAAAGATCCGTCCATATCAATACCACTTATCCCTAAGATGCCGTAATCAAGGCGGAATTGAGAGATAAAATCCAGGGTGGCTTCACCGACAATACCACCATCACGGGTACGCACTTCGCCACCCGCTAAGATCAAGCGAAAGTCTTCTTTATCCATCAATAAAGTGGCGACATTCAGATTATTAGTGACGATACGCAGATTTTTATGGTTAATCAGTGCATGGGCTACGGCTTCAGGGGTAGTACCAATATCAATAAATAGTGTTGCACCATCAGGAATTAAGCTAGCAACACGTTGGGCAATACGTGATTTTTCATCAGACCACATGATCTTACGGTCGTGGTAAGCGGCATTAACAGAGCTAGAGGGTAATGCAGCGCCTCCATGATGACGTTGGATTTTGTTCTTTTCCGCTAATTCATTTAAATCACGTCGGATAGTCTGTGGGCTGACCTCAAAATGTTCCACCAATTCTTCGGTGCTGACATAGCCTTGTAAGCGTACCAGTTCGATGATGGCATCATGCCGTTGTGTTTGCTTCACAGGTGTCCCCTAAAGTTAAAAATATCATGTTAATTTTATTATGATTGACGAGATAATTGATGTCGATTATCCCACAAAGCCATCAATAAGCCGATAAGGAAGCCGGCAAAATGTGCAGCATTTCCGATAGAATCACCTAAAACGCCCATATAACCCGCGATTATCCATAATATGGAAAAAACAATTAAGCCGGTAGGAACACCGATCCCTTTTTCTGGAGCCCGCAAACCTGTTAAGCCAACATAGCTAATTAGCGCGTAAACAACACCAGAAAGTCCACCAAAGTTGGATTCTGCAAACAGTGATTGTGCCCAATTACTAAATAGCGCAGAAATGAGCATAATGACAAATAATTTGCCTGTACCCAGTTGTTTTTCTGTTTGGCTGGCTAAATACCACCACATCGCTAAATTAAAGGCGATATGCATGAGCGAAAAGTGAACAAATGCTGGGGTGATATAACGCCATAGTTCAAAATCGAGACTAGCATCGTATGGCCATGCAAGGTGTAACATGACATTGTAATCGCCCACTATTTGCTGCCAGATAAAGACGAGCACACATAAGATTATGGTCAAAACCGTTAAAGGGCCTGATTGTTGCACCATGCTTTTGATTGAAAAAGCCGGGCGATATTGTAGACCCGTACGTTGAGGCGTACCTGTTTGCCAACTTGCCGCTTGGTAACGAGGGTGAAAAGGTTCACGAAGAAAGGTTTTTAGCTCACTTTCAACCTGATTGAGTTGTTGTTCGTTTTCCAACCAAAGGCTGACTTGTTGATTTTCTGTTTTTGCGTGGATCCGAACACCTTTTGTCGCCATATAATTGACGAACATATCAGCAAGTTGCGGGTTAGATAGTGTGATAATGTGGATCATTGAGAAACTCATCTGTAATTATTGCAGAGAAGTTATCGCTTGAGGAAACTCTCTTAGCCATGCTTCAAAACCGCCATTAATACTATATACGGTTTCAAAGCCCATATTGACCAGATATTGTGCTGCGCCTTGGCTACTATGACCGTGATAACACATCACCATCACAGGAACATCAAAATCAGCATCTTGTAGAAATTGGTTAAGCGTATCATTTGTTAAATGAAAAGCGCCAGTGGCATGACCAAGACGATAACTTTGCGGATCTCTTACATCAACTAAAATAGCCGATTGAGATACCCAAAATTGATAGGCTTGTTCAACACTAAGAAATTGAAAACTATCCATAATTGTCTTATTTATTATATTGTTAATTACATTTTTATGTTCTGAGCGAGAGAACGATATCACTATAATAACGTCAAATCAGTAAAGATGGCGTTACCTTTTGTAAATGATAATGGCATATACACAAATCCCCTAGGATATCTGTGCAGGTGAATATCAAAGGGGATTTGTAATAGAGGATCAGTAGTAGGAGTGATCACCACGTTGGTGTTCGGTTAAATCTTTCACGCCTTTTAACTCTTCTGGGAACAGGTTAAGTAGCTCTTTTTCGATACCATCTTTTAAAGTGACATCAATCATGGAGCAGCCATTACAACCACCACCGAATTGTAAGATAGCATAGCCATCTTCAGTGATTTCCATCAAGCTTACGCGGCCACCGTGACTCGCTAACTGTGGATTGATTTGTGATTGCAGTACATATTCAACACGTTCAATTAAAGGCGCATCGTCAGCCACTTTACGCATTTTTGCATTAGGTGCTTTTAATGTTAATTGTGAGCCTAATTGGTCTGTGACAAAGTCAATTTCTGCATCTTCTAAGAAAGGTGCACTGATGTCATCAACATAAGCAGAAAGTTTTTCAAATTTAATTTCTGTGTCGTTCGGCTCTACTGCATCGGGTGGACAGTAAGAAACGCCACACTCAGCGTTAGGTGTTCCTGGGTTAATGACAAAAACACGGATTTGAGTATTGGGTTCTTGATTAGCCAATAGTTTGGCGAAGTGTGCCTGTGCGGCATCAGTAATAGTAATCATATCGTCTTGCTCAATAGTTGACTGTTCTGGTTGGTTATCATACGCCCAATTGACGGTTAACTACAAGGTTCGGCAAATAGCCCATACCTCAATAGAGCGTGCTCCAGCACGAAATAGCAAAGGTACAATAGCATTGAGCGTCGCGCTTGTGGTGATAACATCATCAATCAGTGCCAGATCCTTGCCTGCCACTGACACTGTGCGATTTACGATAAAGGCATTATCTAAATTTTGTTGCCTTTGTTTGGCATTAAGATGTGTTTGTGCCAGTGTAGCACGAGTTCTTATCAAGGTATTAGGGTGATAAGAACAATTTAACCATCTTGCCAAAGGTTTAGCGATAGCCTCAACTTGGTCGAAGCCTCTACGCCAACGACGATGTCGATGTAGCGGTACGCTAATAATTTGCTCTGGCTTGCGAACTAAATTCTCGCGACGATGAGCAAGCCACCGTAATAAAAAAAGTTTCGCAAGACATAATGCTATCTGAGGGCGAGGATGATATTTATAAAGGTGTAATAATTTATTAAGCGGTGGGCGATAGTCAGTGACTGTCAACATCTGTTTCCAGCGTGGTGGTGATCGCAAACACCGTCCACACAATATCATTGAGTGGGTAGAGGGATACAAACATCCCGGACAACGATTATTTTGTTGTGGCAGATGACGAATACAACTTGAACAAATGCTGTGGTTACCATAACGCAATGGTTGACGACATAACCAGCAATATCCTGCTATTGTTATCAGCATAGTGAACATCCCTGTAAAATAAGAGAAGAGAGCATAACAATGAATAAATTGTATTGGCAGACTTTAGGTGAAGGAAAAACGCATCTTGTGCTGTTGCACGGATGGGGCTTGAATGCTCAGGTTTGGCAATCAATCATCACGCGATTAAGCTCGCATTTTACCCTGCATCTGGTTGATTTGCCGGGATACGGCAGAAGCCAAGGTTTTCCTGTGCTAACGCTTAAAGAGATGGCTGATATTGTTTTTTCACAGGCACCTGAAAAAAAAGCCATTTGGCTAGGATGGTCATTAGGGGGATTAGTGGCAAGCCGTATTGCACTTGATAATCCTAATAATGTACGGGCGTTAATTACCGTTGCCTCTTCCCCCTGTTTTGCTGCTCATGAAACATGGCCAGGAATTAAGCCAGACGTGTTAAAAGGTTTCGAGCAACAATTGAGTGATAACTTTCATCGAACGGTTGAGCGCTTTTTAGCCTTGCAAACACTCGGTACTCAAAGTGCTCGTGAAGATACTAAGGCCTTGAAAGCGGTCGTGTTGGCACAACCTTTGCCTTCCGTTGAAACATTAAACGGCGGGCTGGAAATTTTACGTACAGAAGATTTGCGAGAACAGCTTACTACCTTATGTTGTCCTTTTATTCGGCTTTATGGTTATTTAGATGGTTTAGTGCCAAGAAAAGTCGCAGCTTTATTAGATGCTCGTTATCCTGACTCTCCTTCGGTTATTTTTCGCCATGCCGCACATGCTCCCTTTATTTCTCATCCGGATGAATTTAGTGAGACCTTGTTAAAGCAGTGTGAGGCCTTATCAATTCTGGCATGAATGAAGAGGTTATAACGCTAATAGACTATTCAAGATGATATAGCGTTTCGCATTCTGGTGGGTTGGTTATGGTATCTAATATAGGGCAGGTTCGTTCAATAAAGGCGATAAAAGCTTCTATTTCTGTTTTACTATTATCTGCTTGGATATAGAAATGCGTCGTTATCTTACTAAAGCCGATTTTAGCCTGTTTATTCTTTCCCATAAAGCCATCGATATCTAGCTCGCCTTTTACCTCAATACGAATATTATGGAGATTAATATGGTGTAGGCGGGCGAAGCTCTTAGCAACAATGCATTTACAAGCACCGAGTGTGCCAAGTAGCGCTTCAACGGGGGTCATCGCGGTATCGTTTCCACCCAATGAAATAGGCTCATCAAGTAATAATTGAAATTGGCGAGAAGCACATTGCATCTGCAACCCACCTTGTGTACCCGTAGAGATAATGGATGAGAATTCAGTAATCGGCATAATTTATTATCCTAATTAAGGTAAATGTATATAATTTCATTTTGGACATTTAGATGTCTTTATGGCTATTTAAGGATTGGATTATGCGCAGGTGATGGGAAAAGTAAAATGAAGAATAACCAGCAAAAGTTGAAAAAAATTCATTTTGATTATCAGAAAAACCCCCTGTGAGATAGCAGGGGGATATGGAAGGTATGTGTTTAAAAGAGACAGTGAGTTAGGAGCGTAATTGATAAACTTTAGTCTGACATGCGGTGGCTTCAGGGCAGCTTTTACAGCTACCCACCAAGCACTCTTCTACATCGACCTCTTGTAATTTACCCATTAACGTAAGCCGCTCTAACATCGCTTTTACCATAGGTTCAGGTATATTAAGCTGATGGCTGACAAGACGAGCATCAGCCCGACCGTTAAGCGCGACACAATCACGAACTTGCATCAAACTTGCCATCTTATTTTTCCTTTTGTGACTTAGTGACAGCTACCTTGTTTACCACAGCACTGTTTCGCTAATGAGCGTTTGTTACTTAAATTAAAACTGAGACGATGACGAGATTTACGTAATAGTACAAAGATAATTAAGTTAAATATCAATACAGCAGCAATGGTGATGGTACTACTTTGTGGATGTTCGCTAAATGTCGCTGTTTGGTAGAATAAAGCGGCAAGTGAGTAAGCAATATTTAATCCCCAAAGAATAGAGAATGTCATCCAACCACGACTGGTTTCACGAGCAATAGCCCCCATTACAGAGACACAAGGCACATATAGTAGAACGAAAATTAAGTAGCTATAGGCCGCTATTGCACTACCAAATTTGCTACCCATGGTACCCATAGTCCCCGTATCCATTTCACCATCACCTTTACTTGCCTCAATAGGATTGGAAAGTGCGGCGAATGTAAAGGTTTCTTTTAAGCTATCCCAAGTTTCAGCAAAGGCGTCACCAATTTCGCCCCATAGATCAAACTCTTCAGGAACGAAAGGTTCATTAACAATACTTTCTGCGGTGTACAGTGTATTTAATGTTCCTACAACCACTTCTTTTGCCATTGCCCCAGTGACTAAACCAACGGTAGCTTGCCAGTTATCGCTATGCACACCAATAGGTTGCAATAACGGAGTGATCACTTTACTGACGGAAGCGAGGGCAGAATCATTAATACTATCAGCCGCTTTACCGGAAAAAGTGAAGCTATTTAATGCACCAATAAACATACTGGCGATGATAATCACTTTACCCGCGCGGATAACAAAGCCTTTTAAACGTTGCCAAGTTTGTATTAATAAAGTTTTGATATGGGGAACGTGATAAACCGGCAACTCCATGACAAAAGGAGAAGCTTCACCTCGCATAATGGTATGTTTGAGTAGTAAACCCGTCAAAATAGCAACAAGGATCCCTAATAAATAAAGTGAAAAAACCACGCTGGCGCCATTTTTACCAAAGAATGCGGCAGCAAAAACAGCAAATATGGCTAAACGTGCACCACAAGACATAAAGGGAGCCATTAAGATAGTAATTAATCGCTCTCTTGGGGCGTCTAGAGTACGTGCCCCCATAATGGATGGGACGTTACAACCAAATCCAACAATCAGCGGTACAAAGGATTTACCGGGCAATCCTAGCGCTTGCATTAATCTATCCATCACGAAAGCAGCACGTGCCATATAGCCAGAGTCTTCAAGGATAGATAAAAAGAGATACATCATGCCGATTTGTGGTACCAGAGGGAGTACAGTATTAATACCACCACCAACACCTTGAGCAAGGAAAATAGTTAACCATTCAGGGAAATTGAATGTTGCACCTAGCCATTGGATCCCATGTATAAAGATAGCTTCAGAGCCACCTTCAAAAGCAGGCTGCAATGCTCCACCAATATTGATGGCAAGTACAAACATTAAATACATGACAAACAAGAAGATAGGAACACCTAACCAGCGATTTAATATCACTTTATCGATATTTTGTGTGAGCTGATTGGGCTTAATGGACTCCATATTAATGACTGCATGGCAAATACGCTCAATGTTTTGATAACGCGCATCGGCAATCACTAATTCTGGCTCATTACTATGCTCAGTTTGAATGCGCTGACGAATGGCTTTTATCTCTTGTGAGGTAATTTCAGCACGTTGATGAGTATAGATATCCCCTTCTAAACATTGTAATGCCATCCAACGGCGTTGCTGTAAATTGAATTCATCGTGATTAATTTTTTCAGCTAAAGATTCAACTTCGTTTAATAACCATGTTGGATAAGAAGTTAGTAACTCTTCGGGTTTTCTTTTGGTGGCAGGAAAACTATCAATAGTGTCTTTCAGTTTATCAATCCCTGATGCCTTGGTTGATACCATAGGGATCACCGGACAACCGAGTTGTTCAGAAAGCGCTTGAATATCAATTTGCATATTTTGGTGTTCAGCAATATCAAGCATATTCAGTGCCACGATACAGGGAATACCGAGTTCAAGCAGTTGTAATGTGAGATAAAGATTACGTTCAAGATTGGAAGCATCTACAACGTTAATCAACATATCCGCTTCATTACTTAAGATGAAGTGACAAGCAATTTGCTCATCAAGAGAGGTCTGTTCTGAAATTGTTGTTAAAGAATAAGTGCCCGGTAAGTCAACTAATTCAATTTTATGATTTTTGGTTGTAAAGCGACCTACCTTACGTTCAACAGTAACACCTGCCCAGTTACCGACACGTTGACGAGAGCCTGTTAACTGATTAAAGAGCGTTGTTTTACCCGCATTAGGATTACCGATAAGACCAATAGTAAGAGGAGTCATAATAGTGATGCCAGTAGTTGTATTGCCTGAGTAGTTGATAAATAAGCTGTTATTTTTCGTTATGAGCGATTTCGCTAAGATTTATCAAAGCGAGATCTTTTTTACGCAAAATTAAAGAGACCCGATGAGTTTCAATTTGGATAGGATCACCTAAAGGTGCGATACGGATCACATTGAAAATAGCGCCTGGCAGCATCCCTAATGATAATAGCTTCTGCCGATAGGCAGGGCTAATTTGCGGGGAATAGCTGAGGATCTTGTAGCTATGGTTTGGAATGAGAGACATAAAACGTCCTTCCACTAATTATATTGATACAAAAAATAATGATACTGATAATTATTAACGCATTTAAAAAGAAAACGCACAAGAAAAATAGGGTGATTAGGTAAATATTTAATGCAAATGAGAATTATAACCATCTTTATTGAGTATAATTTAGCCCACAATGGCTATGTGTTCTCTTGATGTACATCAATTTAATTTATAATAATGGTCGAAAAGCTATCAGATAAATGCAGTGAAGGCTGTACTGTTATTCATCAAAAAACAAACTGTAACAGTTAGAGATAATTGCGCATCATTAGTGTAACAATCAGTGAATGCTATTAACGGGATCTATCATCAAGGTCATACTGACAGATCCCGTTGCAGAGAATAGTGCTACTTAATTAGTGGGATTAGTGAGTCTGCTGGTGGCTAAAAAGTTGATAAATCGTATTAGGGGTATAACTATAACCTTCATAAGAGATAACCCAATCAGTGATGAACGCAATATCAATGGGATAAATGCCACCTTCTTCCATTTCTTGTACATAGAATGGTACGTTAAGTAACTTAGCATAAATTCGGTCACCTTCTCGAGACTGAGGGATAAACCACATGTGCTCAAGCTCTTTTTCTTCCTTATCACCATAAGGAATACCAAACTTAATCATAAATTGCCATGGGCTCTCAGTTTCTTCATTGCTCTCTTTACTACCTAATAATTTTGCCAAGAAACCGGTTTTTTTCTCTACGGGGGGCTGATGGTAGTTATCAAACATGGAGAGAAAATATTGCCAACGCCTTTTGGCCTTTTCTGCCATTTCGTAGGTTTCTTCGTTACTGCGTAGTAGCATCATGGCTTGTTGTTCTTCATAACCTTTAAAGAAAGTTTCTAAAATAGGGTTTTCTTCATTAGTTCTAAATAACATCGATGATGGGTGCTGATGATATTCGTCTCTATCAGCCATATCGCCCAGAAATACGCCATGTGGTGCCCCTTGAGTGTTATAACGCATCTCTTCTAATGGTCTAAGACTATCTAAAGGTGTGGACTGATTAACGTGACGTATACCTTCTTCAAAGGGTAGCGCGACTAAATATTCTAATCCTGACGAAGTTTGTCCACAAAGCATCGGCTCGCCAAATTCAATTTGGTGGTTGTTAATACTGTTATTGACAAAACAACGGAAAAGATCAGGAATACCGTAGTAAGATTCCAACATGCTTGGGATCACTAAATCAACTTCAGTTAAGCCACAACGTTGCAAGCCATGGGTATGAAACCAGAACATGGTTGGTGGATCATTTTCTGTATCGTAAACTGCATGAATAACATACAAACTTTCTACTTCAGGATAGAGATCGGGTGTCTCCAATTGAAAGCGTATCCATTCGGGAGTTAATCCTTTACCTGCGGCAGATTCATCCAGTGCGAGGATCATTTCTGGCGCAATTATGTTCAGTAGATTGAGCTGATGGCGATAACTCGCTAAAGGATGTAGGGTGTCAGAGAACATCGTTTCTAATAAGATGTCTTGAGTGGTGGCATTGGCATGGGCTAATAGCTCAGGAGTCATCTCATCTGTCGCATACATAGGACGTATTTGATAATCTTCTGATCGTGGTAGCAGGCAGATAAAAAAGTGGAGCTCATCATCGCCATGTTGGCAATGATAGAAAAAACCTTCATCAAGATCATCACTAAGATAGCTTATCTCACCATCTGTGTATTCGGTCTGTTCCACTAGGCGTTGTTCTATCAATGCATAGTTTAGTGGCTGTGCAGGGAATGCCACCATACGAGAGGGCTCTTTTTTTCCTTGCCCTGCGGCGATATCTAAATAGTGTTGTTTATTATCCATACTTATTATTACTCGTATATTAAAAGAAGAAAAATAGAATATCAGGGTTATTTAATAAGAAATAGATAGAGTTGTCTGAGCTTTTATTTAAAAAATAAATTTAAATAAAAAATCATAATTTCTAATTATGACTATTTAAAATAGAGGGAAAGGGAATGAACAGATACCAATATATATTTGGTATCTGTCAGATTAAGATAGAGTAACGATAAATTACTTACCTTTTAATAACTGCATAATATCTTCTGTTTTTTCTTCATCGTCATCTTCTTCAAACTCAATGCCTAATTCCGCCATTAACGCATCGATGCGATCAAGGGTTTTTTCAGTATAAGCTTGCTCTTCTGGATTGAGTTTACCCCCTTCTTCCAGACGAGAGAGTAATTCATCTAAACGAGTATCATTCTCTAAGAGTGCTAACTCTTCTTCTAACGATAAGCGCATAGGCTCCATTTTTGCTGGCGCGGATTTTTTCTTATCTACTTTAGGCGCCTGATTATCCACGATGAGTGGGATGGGTTTTTTACTACCAATACGTGGATCTTTCTGTTCATTGGTTTGCGCTTGCTCTTTTTTCATCGCTTCCTGCTGACGGTTACCAGCAGGATTGCCACGATGCTTTTTCTGGCGCTTACGTTCACGTCCTTCTGCATTTAGCTCTTCACGTGTTTTTTTACGCGTTTTAGCTGCGGGTTTTCTTTTAATCATATTCATAATGGTAACTCGATTTGTGATCTTATTGGTTGCGCAATCTATCAGAAACTATTTTGCGATAAAAGCACGAATTTAAGACAATTTAATATTTACTCACGTACAATGTAGCGCTCGGTTTACTATACTTTACTGTATTGTGATAGCAATTAACTATAAATTTAAACTAATTAACTTAACATTCTGTTTATTATGACATTATCATTTGCTCGATTACGCAAACCAGTTTATTGGTGGATAATTGGTTATGCGGTTTTATGGATTATCGTCAGCTATTTATTTGATCCCACCGTACCTTATGATGCCGTAGAAGCGGTTAACTGGGGTACTAATGGCGGTTGGGGCTCACCTAAAAACCCTTGGTTTGTTGGTTTTATTATGTGGCCAGCCATTTATGGTGGTATTGATTTTAGCTTTTATTGGTATTTTATCCACTTTGTGATGATAGCCATCGGCTTATTAGGTGTTTGGAATTTAGCCTATAAGTTAACCAACAATTATCACCTAGCTTGGTTTGCCATGTTAGGTTTAAATTTATCAGGAATTATTAATTTCGATATCATTCCTTATAACGATAATTATATTTTAGTAGGTTGCTGGCCTTGGGCGCTCTATTTCTTTTTATGCGCTATCAATGACAACCCCAAATATTGGTGTGGATTCGCTGCAGTGATGGGGGTGGCTACTATGGGGAAATACTCCTCATTAGCCCTGATTGGTGCGGTATTCTTATTAAGCGTATTAGTACCTAAAGTTCGTCAAAGTTATCGCTCCCCTTATTTTTACCTTGCGATAGCTATCTGGTTGGCGTTTGTCATACCTAATTTTATTTGGTTGTGGCAAAACGACTTTGCCGCCTTTAAATGGGTCGACTCACAAATAGAAGCACGTTTTAATTTACGTACGTTACGTGCCGCTTTAACGGTTTTCTATCCAGTGCTGCTAATGTGGGGAATTGTACGTCTTTATGGTGGGCGAGTTAGTTGGCGTACTTCTCAAGATAGTCAATTATTGAATTTTATTTTGCTATTCCCATTAGCGATTATTTTTATTTGGTTTAGTTTCCATGAAGGGGGACGTATCACTGAGTGGTTACAACCTTTTATGTCAGTGGCTACCGCTCTTTTTGTCGGCTCAATTAGTGTCATACCTAAGCGTTCATTACGTGGTGTGTTATATGGTTTAGCGGTTTTTGGTATGTTAGTGGTATCTGGTTATACGGTAGTACAAGCTGCTAATGTGCGTAATGCGGGTCAAAAGTTTATTGGTGTTAAAACCTTTGTACAAGATGTCGAGAATGCTTGGCATCAGCATTATCATCAGCCTTTATCTTATGTAGGGGGTGAGTATATGCATGAGTGGGTCACTTTTTATGGCAAAGATAGACCGCTATCAGCCCAACCCTGGATTGTCGAGAAAGATGTTCAGCCCCCTAATATTTATAACCGTCATATTACGTTGGCGCAATTAGAGGACAAAGGTGTCTTATTGATTGGCCCGGTGGGGTATTACTGTGATAAAGCCCATTTTGATGCGGGATTACAATATTGGCCGAGTTTAAAAATAGCAGATACTCAAGAGATCATGTTTCGCTCTGAGCCTGATGCACTGGCAGAGCCGGTATGTATCGCTTTTGTCTCGCCTAAACAGCAATAAGAGAAGTTGCAAAATGCGTTATGCTGATATTCGTATTGAAACAGAGCGATTATTATTACGCTCTTTTGCCATGAAGGATGCTCAAGAGTGGTTCCAGATTATGAGCTCTCCTGAGGTTACTCGTTATTGGAGCCATCTTCCTTGGCAAAATATACAACAAGCGAAGGAAGATATTATTCAGGATATTACGCATATGGAGCGTAAGGAATATCTGCGTTTAGCCATTATTGATAAAGCAACAGATAAACTTATTGGCATGTGTGTATTCTTCAATCATCATCTCCATTCTTGCCGTGGTGAAATTGGTTATTGTCTTGATAACGCCTTTCAAGGAAAAGGGTTGATGTATGAGGCAATGATTGCTTTTATTGATTATTTAAGAACACATCTATCAATACGCCGTTTAGAAGCGGATATACATCCCGATAACCAAGCCTCTAGGGCATTATTAACCAAGCTTGGTTTTGAGCAAGAAGGCTATTTAAAGCAACGCTGGATTGTTGGTGATGAAGTGTCTGATTCCGCTATTTTTGGTTTGTTGCTACCAACTTATATCAAGTAATTTAAGATAATAAAAAGCACCAGTGATGAATATTATTGGTGCTTTTTTATCATCAGTAAATTAATTTATTAAATATTAAAATAAATTATTTAAATCAATGACGTGAGTATCAATTAATAATATTTTTAGAATAAATAACAGTGAAACGATCACCACACAGAGATTAATTTCTTTCCAGCGTAGAGTACCCACTTTCATCACACAATAGGCGATAAAGCCAAGGGCGATACCTTCGGTGATAGAAAAGCTAAATGGCATCATCACGGCGGTAATAAACGCTGGTACGGATTCAGTTAAATCATCCCATTTTACGCGCGTTAAGCTGGAGGTCATCAGCACCCCGACGTAAATTAATGCCCCTGCGGTAGCGTAGCTTGGCACCATGCCAGCCAGTGGTGATAAGAAAATGGCGAGTAAGAAAAGAATACCGACCACAACTGCAGTTAATCCGGTACGACCACCAACAGAAACACCAGAGGTACTTTCAATAAATGCGGTAACAGATGATGTCCCCATGGCGGAGCCTGCGACAGAGCTTAAACTATCTACATAGAGCGCTTGTTTCATTCGTGGGAATTTACCTTTATCGTCTGTTAAACCTGCCTTATCAGTGACACCAATTAATGTACCGGATGAGTCAAATAAGTTAACCAACATAAAAGCAAAGATAACCCCAGACAAGCCAATATCTAATGCGCCAACAATATCAACCTGCCCTACAACGGGAGCAATAGAAGGGGGGATATCAAAGATACCTTGATATTGAACATCCCCTAATAACAGGCCAATCACCGTAGTGATAATAATCGATATTAAGATTGCCGCATGAATATTACGAGCCGCAAGGATGGCGATAATAAAAAAGCCTAGAGCACCTAATAACACATTGTGGGAGGCAAAATTACCGATAGTCACAATGGTGTCGTTGTTAGGAATAATGATCCCAGAGTTTTTTAGGCCCATCATGGCAATAAACAGACCGATACCGCTGGTGATCCCAACACGCAAACTAAGCGGAATATGCGCTATTATCCAATAGCGTATACGAAAGAGAGTAAGCAAAAAGAGACCTACTGCGCCCCAAAAAATAGCGCCCATGGCCACTTGCCATGAATACCCCATCGCTCCTACTACGACAAAGGCAAAAAAGGCATTTAGACCCATCGCGGGTGCGACGGCGATAGGTAGATTAGCCACCAGCCCCATTAAAATACTACCGAACGCGGCAATTAAGCAGGTAGTAACAAACACTGCTTTAATATCCATATGGGCTGCAGCAAGAATCTGTGGGTTAACAAAGATAATGTAAACCATGGTTAAAAAAGTGGTGACACCGGCGATCAGTTCTGTGCGAACCGTGGTGCCGTGTTCCTGAAGTTTAAACAGGCGTTGGAGCAAACTCTGCGGAGCAGAATTTGGTGATGACATGCTCATAGACAAAAGATCCCAAAAAAAATGTTTTTCGCTTTATCCTACACAAATAAATTAGAAACTGCACCTAAAAAGTAATCGATTGCGTTTTAAGACGAACATATCACGAAAAAGTGTTGTAGAGATAAAGGAGGTATAGGTTTTAATTAAGCATTAATACCTATAGTAATAAGTCTTGTTATTAGAAATAAAATGATATCTCTATTGGTATTATTTTTATCAGAGTAATTATTTATATTGTTTTCATTTTATTTAGTTCGGGATCTAATTAATTATGAATATGCTTTCCTATTGCCAAATAAATATATTTCTCTAAAGTTAACTCACCAGTAAATTTCAATCGATTTTTTGTTTTATATTTTATTTGTCACCTGTTAGTGCTTAATAGATCTTTTAAATAAAGAGAGATTTTATTATTTAATTAACTTTTTTGCTTAATATAAGGTAATTATAATGAATAGGAAAAAAATTGTTTCTTTTAAAATTAATTTATTAGTTTTCTCTGTATTATCAACATTAAATATGGCGACAGTAGTACAGGCGGATCCGTCTGCTCATATTGTTGTGCAACAACAGCAAAAAAATAGTAGTGTTGATATTCTTAATATTGCCGCAGCGATTAATGGCTATTCCAGTAATTCATTAACCAGTTTTGATGTTTCTGAAGCAGGGTTAATATTAAATAATAGTCCTGATGGTGCTGATACTCAATTATCGGGGCATATTGACGGTAATAGTAATTTATCTAGCGGTGCGGCAAAAGAGATTACTCTTGAGGTTAATGCTAAAAAAGCCATTACGTTAAATGGCCCTGTTGAGGTGGCCGGAACAAAAGCACGGGTTATTTTATCTAATCCTGCTGGAATTATTTGTAGTAGCTGTAACTTTCTTAGTGCTGACCGTGTTGTGTTGACTACTGGGAAAGTGAATACACAAAATGATACCGTTGATAGTTATAAAGTGGAAAAAGGGAATATTACTGTTAAAGGTAATGCCACTTTTGATAAAAGTGCGCAACAGATTGATTTAATTGCCCGCAATGTTTCCATTGAAACGCCTCTTGATGCATCTGGTATTAATGTGAATGTGATAACCGGCGCTAATGAAGTTAAAGCACAAGATAATACGGTGGTTGCACAAAAGCCAACAGGCGTTGCTAGTAAATATAGTTTGCAGATAGTCAAGAATGCAGGAGTGAGAAGCTCATCGCTAAAATTTATAGGTACTGAAGCTAACTCACCACTGAAAAATAATGGTAATGTTGAAACTGCTGGGGGAGGGATCGAGCTTATTCATAGCGGTGCACTTGATAATAATAAAGGTAACTTCTTATCTGAGGGGGATATCTATTTTGCTTTCGATAAAGGTGTTACAAATAGTACTGGTGAAATACAAAGTACTAAAACTATCTCAATAGAAACAAAAGAAGCGAAAGTTGATAATATCTCTGGTGGTAATATTTCTGCTGATGGAAATGTAACTATCAATAGTGGTGAATTTAAAAACAATGCCTCCTATATTGCAAGTAAAGATAAATTAGATATTCAGACAAACGGTAAACCAATAACGAATACTGCAACGGTCGGTGAAGGCGTCGGTATTTCTGCTACTAATGGTATTAAAATTAATAGTGGCTTATTTAATAATAAAGAGGGTCAAATCAATTCTAAAAGTGTCATTGATATTAATACTAACCTAAAAGACTTCAATAATATTGATGCTTATATTGATGCGTCAGGGGATATTAGTATTATTAGTGGCGCAATGAATAATACCCATAGCCGCCTACGCTCAGTTACTCGTGTTGAAATTGATACTAATGGTAAGGCGCTGAAAAATACCGGTATGACTGCAGATACTGCTAGCGATGATTCATTAGGTATTCTTAGTGGCCTGGATGGTATGACAGTTAATATTGCTGGACTGAATAATGACCAAGGGATTATTGCCACCGATGGCGATATGAACTTCACTAACAAAGGCGACATTACCAATAAATGGGGACATATAAAATCAGGGGGATACTTGACATTTAGTAGTGATAAGATCAAAAACCTCTATGGTGGCTTAGCATCTAAAACTGGTGCTAATGTGACTTTCTCCCAGACATTAGATAATAACTTTGGTGTTTTTTACTTAGAAGGCGATAGTGTCACCATCAGTGCGCCTTATATAAATAATAATAAAGGTGTTATTAAAGGAGACGCTATTTATTTTAAAACAGATAAATTTAATAACACATCAGGATTTGTGATCACTGAACAGAAATTAGAGATTGATACACCAGAACTGACGAATAACAGCAGTTTAGATTTCAAAACAGAAATGGGATTTTATCTGGGGCAACCTGATCAGAAAGGGGGATTAATTAGTAAAGGAGAAATGAAATTAAGTGGCAATAAATTAGTGAGTAATAAAGGACGTATTGTAACAGAAAATGGGGATATGGAGCTTAAATTCACCTCTGTTGATAATACCAGTGGTACTATTGCATCACATAAAAATGCCTCTGTAGTGACAAGCACCTTTACCAATTCACAAGGCACATTGTTTGGCCAGGATAAATTAACACTGCAAACCGATACACTGAAAAATAACAGTACAGGTTCGGTTGAAAGTAATACCTTAAAAGGTGTTATTGCGTCGAGTGGTGATACTGAAGTGACGGTTAATCGTGATTTTGAAAACAATGGCGTCATTTCTGGTGTAGAACATTTACGTGTAAATATAAATGGTAAATATACCAATGCCAGCAATAGTATTATGTCAGGTAAAAATAGTTTCGAATTAGGTGTGACAGGAAATATTATTAATCGCGGTATTCTTAATTCAATAAAAGACACGACTATTTCTGGTGAGAATATTACTAATGAAAAATCAGGTATTATTGTTGGTAGAGAAAGTATTACTATCGATAATAAAGGCACTTTTACTAATAAAGGTAAAGTTGTCGGGCCGTTAAATAAATAACATTTTAGCCTATCTATGAGCGATATTTTGTCGCTCATAGATCAAAGGATACACCATCTTGAGTATGAAATAATATGGGAATAGGAACTGATATTATAGAAATAAAAAAGGTGGCTATTGCAATATGTAGAAGTGGTGAACCGTTAACTCAGCGATTATTAACTGAATATGAAAGAAACAGTATCGGTAGAATTCATGAAAATTATCATCGTGTTGCAGGGTTTTGGGCTGCTAAAGAAGCCGCTGTAAAAGCAATAGGTACAGTATTTCGTTTGGGAATTTTATTTCATGATATTGAAATAAGGCATGATGAATATGGCGCACCTTGTTATTTTTTTACAGGCCATTTTTCTAATTTATTAAAGCAGAAAAAAATAACCCAATCATTATTAAGTATTTCTCATTGTGATCATTATGCTGTCGCTGTTGCAATTTTTAATTGATGCTTTTATAGGTGTTTTATTATGTTTATATATTCTGATCTAAAGAATAAGAATGTGATTGTTACAGGAGCTAATGGTGATATAGGTATTGCAATTTGCCAGAAATACCTTGAACAGCAGTGTCATGTTTATGCATTATATCACCAAAATAGAAATAACTTAGATAAGCTAAAAAAAGAGAGTGAATATTGTCAGCACTTATATATATTACAATGTGATATCAATAATGATAAATCAATTCATGATTTTTTAGATAAACTAAAGGCATATGCTAATGCTATTCATATATTAATCAACAATGCAGGTGTGATTAAAGATGAATTATTTTCTGCTATAAATATAAGTGAATTTGAATATGTTATTAAAACCAATTTATTAGGAACTTGTCAATTTACTAAACAGTTATTGCTTTTATTAAGATCGGCAGAAAAAGCGACCATTATTAATGTTGCTTCTATTGCAGGGATTGTTCCAAGTATTGGGCAAAGTAACTATAGCGCCGCTAAGGCTGGAATTATAGGTTTTACTCATACGTTGGCTGCAGAGTTGGCAGGTAAAGGAATTCGAGTCAATGCGGTGGCACCGGGTATGATTGAATCTGACATGGTCAAAAAAGTGTCACGCCAAGTCGTACGTCATATTAAATCGGTTATTCCATTACAACGATTGGGAGCAAGTGCTGAAGTTGCCAATACCATTGTATTTTTAAGCTCCGAGGCATCGAGCTATATTGTTGGGCAAACATTAATCGTTGATGGTGGGATGGTGATGCGATGAGAGGTAACCCTTATGAGTCTCTATAATCAATCGTTATTGCCTCCTACACTATTTTTAAAATTAGGCGCATGGCGACAACCGACCATTATGGTTGATAGGATAGTCGATTTTGTCCCTAGTGAAAAACCTATTATCAAAACGATTAAACATGTCACCTTTAATGATCCCTATTTATTAGGACATTTTCCAACCGATCCTGTTATGCCAGGGGTTATGGTGGCGGAAATCTTTGGTCAAACGAGTGAGTATTTATCTTTTATTGATGACTTTTGTTCAATTTATAAAATAGAACACAATATTGAATTAAATACATTTAAAGAAATAGCCAAAGCCCTCAATGAGCCGAGATCAGAACGAATTTTAATTCAGCATCGAAGAAAGGTTTCCGGTGTATTGGCCTCACAAAATTTAAGGTATAAAAATGCTGCTTACCCAGGGGATACCATAGAGATAACAAGCATTCTATTATTTTCTGATAAAAGCAATTTTAAACACTATTCTGTTGAGGCAAGAGTGGGAAAGAAAATCATTGCTAATGGCACCATAGTTAATTTCAGAGAATATAATCATTCTGAACAAAATAAAAATTAGGATATTAATAGTATGGAAAATGACGATAAGTTAAATGAAAAAATTGAACAAAGAAAAAAAATGTTAAAGCGAGTCAAAGAAGGGCTTATTGAACGACTCAATTTAAATAAGAGTATTAATCAAATTGATGATGATACTCCGTTATTTGGTAGTGGTTTAAAATTAGATTCTGTTGATGCCACTGAGATAATTGTCTTTCTTAATGATGAATTTAATATTCAAGTAACAGAAGGTGATGATCCCTCTTATATGAGAACAATAAATAGCCTAACAACCTTTATTTTAAATAAACAGCGAGAAAAACAAGAAAAAAATGAGAGTAATAATAATTAAGTTATATCATTTTTATTTATTGGAGATGTTATGAAATACTTTGAAATGGAAAATAAAGCGAATGTATTATTCGGTGAATATAATGGAGTGACACTTCCCAAACGTTATACTAATGAACATGAGGCTTATTTCTCGGTAAGAAATAGCATATTAATGACAGACTTTTCTCATTATGGCATGGTGAAAATTTCTGGTGAAGATGCTTGGCGGTTACTCAATTATCTTATTTCTGCAGACATTTCATCTATTCGTGATGAACAACTACTTTATACATTGTTGCTAGATAAAGAAGGGAAAATAATAAGTGATGCCTATGTACTATGTGATAATGAACACTATTTTTTTATTTCAGAGTGGATGAATAGTGATGCCATATGCCAGCAGATAAAAAAAGTATTAGATAAGCAAGATGAACGGGGTGAATGCTACCAAATTGATGCTATCGCTTCTCTTACTCCAGATTGGCGTATGATCTGTCTAGAAGGCCCCTATGCTTGGGAAATTTTATCTGAAATCGTCGGTATGGATATTATTGGATTACCTTTTCATGAGTTTATGTATGTTGATGAAGATGTCATTACTATGCGTGTTGGTAAACACGGTGAATATTGTTATCCCATTATGGGAGATGAAGAGAAGTTAATGTCTATTTGGCGACATTTATGCACTTTATCTGAGAAATTTGATTTAAAGATTGGCGGGGTTGATGATTTAAAAAATATACGACTAGAAAATCCTTGTTGGGAGCCTCAAGTGATTAATCCTTTTAGTCGCTGTCCTATTGAGTTACAGATGCAATGGGCGATTAGTTACGATAAAGATGCATTTATTGGTCAAGATGCAATAAAACAACGTGCCGATAATGGGGTAGATCAGAAAATAGTGGGCGCAAGAATAATTAATATGCCTCAGAATGCTGCAATTTTACAAGGCGATGCAATCTATTACCAAAATGAACAAATAGGCGTAGTTATTCAAGTGGGATACTCTTTTATATTAAAAGAACACATTGCCAGAATATTATTAAAACGAGAATTTGCTTACGTTGATATTGATGACTATAAAATAAAAACGGCTTATGGTGATATTGATTTTATCACAACGAGTATTCCCTTTGTTAATAATTTAAGTTTAATAATTAATCCAACCGAAGATAGTTATCTTGAAAGACATCAATAATGAAAGATTAAATTTATAGCAAAGATATTTATTAAACATAATAAATATTATATAGGAATTAACATGAATAGTAGACGCCGTCGGGTTGTAATAACCGGAATGGGGGTTTTATCATCTTTAGCTAAAGATGTGCCTCAATTTAAACAGGTTCTTTTTAATAGACAATGTAATATTAAGCCCAGCCAACGTTATTTAAAATGGTTTAAAAATGCCAATGCATCTGAGATTGAGATGGCATTAGATTATTCAGATATACCGTAGCATATCGCTCGATCACTAGACAATGCGGCATTATGGGCATATCGAGTCTGCAATGAGGCATTACAACAAGCAAACTTAATAGATAATCAGTCTATTTTAGATAATACCGCGATGATCGTGGGCGTCTCTTCAGCAGGAACGGAAGCCTTTCTGCCATTATTTGAACAACATATTGATGATTTTTCGATAAAAAAAGCCATTTTATCCGGTGGATTTTCATCATGTTGTTCGAGTGTATCAAGTCTACTTGGCTTACGTGGTGGCCTTGAATTAGTGGCGACGGCCTGTACCGCAAGCCCTAACGCGATAGGTATGGGGTATGATTATATCCAAAATGGCAAAAATCCTGTTGTGCTAGCGGTCGGAACAGAACCTATTTATCTTCCTACCTTTGCGGGTTTTTATGCCCTTAATGTGATGAAAACAACACCAACTTCCCCATTTTCAGGTACTCCTGGTATGTCTATTGGTGAAGGTGCTGGGGCGTTAGTATTAGAAGATTATCAACATGCGGTTGAACGTGGTGCGACAATATATGGTGAAATTGTCTCTTACGCGACATCTTGTGATGCTTACCATGAAACTAGCCCTGATCCTCGAGGAAATGGTGCAGTGCAAGTTATGTATAAAGCACTGGATAATGCGGGTATTACTCCTAATGATATTGATTATATAAATGTGCATGGTACAGGTACTGAAGCAAATGATCGCATTGAAACCATGTCGATGAAAAAAGTGTTTCCTAATATTTATCATATCCCATTAAGTTCAACAAAATCTTATGTTGGTCATAATATTGGTGCTGCGGGTATTGTTGAAATCATCGCGTGTTTTATTTGTTTAGCAGAAGACAAACTTCCCCCTACATTAAATTTCACTCAGCCAAGGCATAGCTGTGATTTAAATTATGTACCGAATTTCTTTCAAGATAAAAAAGTAAAATTTTTTATGAAGAATAATTATGCTTTTGGAGGAAATAACTGCTCTATTATCGCAAGCCCTTATATTACAGATAAAACACCGACGGAATATAAAGCTAAAAAAGTGGTTATTACCGGAGTGGGGGCGATTACATCTATTGGCAATAATGTAATGGAGATAATAACAGCGATTTCGGCAGGAGATAAAACAGGTACATTAAAACCTATCGTATTTGCGAGTGATGTGCAGAAAGATATCGACAACTTGATGTCTGTTGTCATAAAAGATAATGATTTTGAGCAATCGTTAGGACATCCTTATTTTGATCTCGACATTGATCATCGCTTAAAAAATAACGCCTGTTATCATGCTATCACTGACGTTAATCCGAAAAAAACATTACGTTATTATGATCCAAGAAAAGCTATTCCTAGCGGGACTTATGCCTTATTCGCTTTAAATGAAGCACTTGCTAATGCTGGACGCAAAATTAAACGTGATGGTGATAACTTAGGTTTTATTGTTGGAATGTCAAAAGGGCCACAAAGTACCGTTAATCGTTATTTACAAAGTTTAATTCCTGATCCGCAAAAAGTAAGAACATCAGAATTTCCTGGTACTTTAATGAATGCAGTACCGACATTTTGTGCCATCACAGAGGGAATAAAAGGTTATACCACGACATTGGCAACAGGGGTTAATGCTGCATTAGGGGCGTTAACTTATGGTTATGAAATTATCAGGCAAGATCTACAACCTCAGGTAATTGTCGGAGGGGCAGATGAGCACTTCAGTTCTATTTCACTCTATTTTCAAGCGATGAGTAAGAAAGTTAATCTGACCAAGAATGCGACAGATTATCAGGTTTATTCTAATGCAAGTGCCGGCTATATCCCCGGAGAAGGGGCAGGGATGTTATTTCTTGAAGATAAAGAGTATGCCAAGCAACGAGGCGCTAAAATTTATGCTGAAATTATTGGCTACGGTAAAGCGAATGATAATACTTTTTTAGTAGACGAAAATATTACTGATAGAGTGGCCGCCTTATGTAAGGCTATCCAACAAGCATTATCTGAGGCGCAACTCAGTTGCCAAGATATTGATATTATCTGTGGTACCAGTGATGGTAATAAAGAGAATGATGAAGTTGAAATCCGTGCGATTCGGCAACTATTTTATCAAGCGGCAAATCATGTACCAGTAGTTAATTACAATGCCTTTTTTGGTTTAGTTGAATCATGCGCTGGGATATTGGCGATCTCTTTAGTGATTCATATGATGGAAAGCAACACGATAATACCTATTCCTTATACAAAAAGTTTTATAGCTGATGATATTCATTTTGTTACCCAACCGATTAATAAGCAGATAGAAACTGCTTTAGTTCTTGGTTCATCAGAAGGATGTAACCACTATGCAATTATCATCAGGAAACCGTTATGAAAAATGTTGCGATAAGTGGATGGGAACTTAATTTACCTTCAATAGTAAATTTTGAACAACTTTCTGAACAACTCTTATTAAAAAGAACAATTAAAACAGAGAAATACTTCTCTGATGATTATTTTGTAGAATATTTTAAATTTAATCATAATCCGGCGGTGATCGCCTATCAAAATATTCCCAATGATCATTTTGAAATATTAACGCGATTAATTCATAACAGTTTAAAACGGGCTAATATCACCCTAGAAAAGCTTCGCGCTTCACGTACCATAATGTATCTTGCAGGTCACGGGCCTAGAGCTGATTTTATGGATTACCAAGGGTTTTATGATAAAAACGATGCCGAAGATGTTCAATATTCTCCGCAGATAAAATCACTCCATGCGGCCTCTTTTGCACAGGATGAATTAGCGAATAAATTGTGGGCTGAATATCAGTTAGATTTTCCACCTATTCCTATCTATTGTGCCAGTAATTCTGCGTTAATGGCTGTGCATATAGGACATAATGAAATAAGCCAAGATATGGCGGATATTGTAATAGTATTATCGTGGAATAGCTTACTTTTACAAGATATAGCCTTTATGGATAGCCAAGGCATGTTAGTTGAAGCGCACGCTCAACCTTTGAGTAAATACAGCGATGGGGTCACCTTATCAGACGGTTATGCCGTGATGATTTTAGAAAGCCAACAACAGATAAACTCGAGACAATATCTTGCACCTGCTTATATCTATCATTCCGTTTTTATGCAAAGTAATGCTGAACGGACAATGGGAGGCACATTATTTAACTTTTATACGATATCAAAAGTGATTTCTCAGCTTCTCGATCTTAGTCATTATTTACCAAGTGATATTGGTGCTATTTTTATTCATGGTAATGGTTCGATTATTAGTGATAAAGCTGAGACGGTAGCTATTACTAACATCTTTAAACAACCCATTCCTATTATTAGCTATAAAGGGCAGATAGGTTATATTTCTAATTGCTCTGGCATTATTGATTTAATGATTATAGCTGATTCATTAAAAAATAATCGATTGATCCCCTCGACTACACATTATCCAATAGATGATGGGATGGAGGTTAATTTCCTCACTAATCAAGAGTGTGTGAACTATAGCGCTAAACCTATTTTAAAAATCGGCTTAGGTATGGATGGCTCTATTATTGCCATGTTATTAATCGCAAATGGAGAGCAAGGATGAGGCGATTATTACCCACTGGTGCTATTAATTTAGCCGCTTATGCTTTTTTTGAGCCACAGGAGCCACTGATCCCTTTTATTCCTTCATGGTATAACGTATGGGAATCTCATATGTTACGTTTAGCGGGTAAAAAAAGCGCAGGAAAAAGTTGGAGTTTTCAACGCTATGGGGTCAATCATGATATGTATCTACGTGAAGGAATAAGAAAAACAAATTGTCGTCCTTACCTATCTGCAATAGAGCATGTGGTCGATCATGCTGTTGGTCAATTAGATACAAAATCACAATTCCTCTTAAAAAAAGAGCGAAATGGACTGATTTATATTGATGCATGGGGAGAGCTAACTGCTTTCGAGCAGATAGATAGTTTAAGAGATGTGTTCACTCTTAATATTATTCCTAGAAATATCGTAAAAAAATACAGTATAAAAAATTTCTCTTGCAAAATAAGAGGCGAACGTAATGGTATGATGTCGGCACTATTATTAGCACAAAAGCTCATTAATAGTGATTTACTTGATAATGTATTTATTTGTGGTGGTTTTCGGGCTGTACCAATTTTATCTTTTAGTGAAATAGAAAGACAACCGATAACCCTTTTTTTCAAGCCTAATACATTGGAAAATATAAATATTATTGAAAGAGTCGCCTGCATCATTATCAATAAAAAACAGTGTTCAGATATTTCGATTTCTATCAATCATTATTTTTCTATGAGTCAAAATAGAAAAAAGGCAATAAAGCAATTAGTTAAAAATTGGCACCGTTGTATTAATAAACAGACGGGTTCAATTTATATAACTGCGTTACTGACTTATAAATATATTTCTATACTTGAAACCGCATTCACAGCGTTACCTGTTAATCTTAATTGCTATTTTTTAAATCGTCTTTATGGTGATAGTGGGTTTATCACACCGGCTCTTATGTTCGATCATTTACAAAAAGCAGCAGATAGTGCCTCTCATTACCTTTTGAGTGCGTTTGATGGAGAAAATGGTGTTTGGCTGGTTGATTGTTGGAAACAATAATAAGGTATTTTATGTATGGAATAACAAAAGCACGCCAATTAGCACTATTTTCACTAACAAATATTAATAAATTTAATCATGATAAAAGTAACGCTGAAATAATTTTTAAAAATCTCACATTCGATATTAATAATGAGCATTTTACATTAATAAAATATCAACAAGAGAATGAAAAGAATGCATTGATTGATATTATTTCAGGAGTTGATATTCAATATGCTGGTTATACTTATTTTTTAGGTAATTATATAAATATTCTAGATGAAAAGCAGCGAGCTTTATTAAGGAATAGAATGATCGGTTTTGTTTTCAAAGAAAATTACTTTTTTAATCATTGTAATGTATTTGATAATATTTATTATTCAGTAGTCCATCATAAAGATAAAAAAAAGCTAAAGAATAATATTATAAATACACTTAAATCTATGGGCATAGAGAAACTCTATAATAAAACCCCAAAATCGTTATCAACAGATCAATTGCTAAAGGTTGCCTTTAGCAGAGCTTTAGTGAAAAAACCTAAGTGTATCATTGCTAATTATAATAATGATTATTTCAGTCAGAATAACTTTGATTATTTTATCCAATTATTATCACAAGTACATAAAGATTTATCTATACCAATATTATTAATCACTAATTGTAATCATCTAAACATGACTGTAGATAAAATTATAACGCTTAAACATGGAGAGTTATATGATGGGGAGAAAACTTAATTGTATCGGTATTATTTTAATAATAATTTCTCTATTGCTCTCGCAAGTAGAGAGTAAAATAGACATTAAAAATAGTGATAAACGTTTTTTATTATTTATATCACTGAATACATTTACTGCCAGTGATAAATTGATCTCATTAATTTCAGAGTTAGAATACAGTATAAAACAAGGTGATCATCCATTTGATAAAATCATTTATGGTTATGTCAGTGTATTTTTATCCGCTTATTATCATAAAAATAAAGCTTATTCTCAGGCTGCACAGACAATAAAAAAGGCCTTTTTTTATCTTGATGAAGTTGTTGAACAAAATCCAACTAATTGGCGGTTGATCTATCTAAGATTAAGAATGGATGCTTTTACACCTCGTTATTTAGGGCGCTGTGTGGTGGCTAAAAAAGACAGTCAGCAATTACTTGAGAATATTAATATCAATAGTGAACTTATACCCATGATTAACTATATGTATGCGCGTGCATTATTTAGTTGTGAGCAAGTGACACAAGCAAAAAAGATCATGGCTCAATTACTTCAAGAAAATGAGGCGAGTAAAAAAATTGCTCGATATAGTTTCACTAGCGTTCCTCCTTGGTTATCTATTGAAAAGACCGCGGTTATTCAACCAATAACATTAGAGAGTGATTAATGGAAAATATTATTATATTCATCTCAATATTTATTTTGATAGTATTACTTTCTAGTTCATTATCTTGGTTTTATATCAAATACACATTAGGGTTACTTTATATAACCCTTAGCCATTTTTATCGAAATTTATGTTTTATCGTTTTACTCTGTGTCGCCATCTCGATTTTGGAGGGTGTTTATCATCACCTCACGCTACTGCTCAAAGAGCAAGTAGCATATTCCAATTTAGGGCATATCGAAATTTATAAAACAGATAATAAACAGGATATTACTGATAAGAAAGATTATTTGGAAATAACCAATGCTGAAGAAATCATCCATTTATTAACTTATGATAAGCAGTTATTAGAAAAAATTCAGGTAATTTCACCACAAATTATTTTTTCAGGCATGATAGAAAATGTTATCAATAAAAAAACAGCATTGTTTTCTGGCCTAGCCATCGAGCCTAAGTCATTATTAACCATCGGAGCATACGATCTAACTGTTTCAGGGAGTGAATTGTCTCATGTCAGAAGAACTGAGATCACGATAGATAAGTTTATTGCTGATGCTATAAATATAAACTATGGGGATTTAGTTAATGTTGTATTTATTCATAATAATGAAAAAATGGTATTACCAACTTATGTACGTGGTATTTTTAACACACAAATAAATAGTTATCCTTATGCCATGATCAAAGTTCCATTAGAAACACTACAATATATAAAAAAAAGTAAAAGTGTCTCAAAAATAAATATTCTATTAAAAAATGTGCATGATATGGATAGCGTAATAGCTAAAATAACAAGGATTAATAAAGAAAAATCTTTAAATTTGCAAGTGATCCCTGTAATTGAGAGACAAAGTTATATTATTTCTATTGTGACATTCTTTAAGTGGTCAATGCTATTATTGTATAGCATTATTGCTATTTATTATTATTTTTTAGTGAATAAAATCATTATCATCACGATCAAAAAAGCTATTGGTGATCTGTTCGAATTTAATCGATTAGGTATTTGGCAAGGGAGTTTTTCTCGATTATTTATTTTATTGGCTATTTTTATGACTATAACAATTTCTATAACGATATTATTAATTAATCAGTTATTATCTTGGTTGATTAATTTGAAACAAATCAATATTTCTTTATCTGATAATAATAGCTATTCATTGATGATCCCTTGGCTATGGCAATATGATGCTATGTTTAAAATCTCTCTATTATTATTTTTTTCCGCAACAATCGCTTCGTGTAACTCTATTTTTAAAGTTAGCCACTATTTAAAGAATTATCAAAAAAATAATATTACTATTTAGGAGTATGGTCTATGCCATTGAGAGAGAAAAAGTATTACCAAAATCAAGAGAGCATTTTATTTTTTCCAGGTCAGGGTAGGCCTTATTTAGGTATGGGAAATAGGGTATATCGTGACGTTCCATCAATAAAAGAAGTATGGAATTGTGCGAGTGAAATAGCAGGGTTCGATGTAAGGACGGTTTGTTTAAAAGGGCCCATGAATAAATTGGTACAAACCTGTTATCAGCAAGTGGCGTTAACAACTATCAATATTGCTTCTCTTTATTTACTGCGTGAGCATTGTTATGTGAATGAGGCGGGTTATTCAGGGCACAGCGCTGGAGAATATTCAGCGTTATTTGCGGCGAACGTACTGGAACTTGAATCTGTCTTTAAGTTAATTAGTTATCGCGCATCTATCATGCAACAGCTCGCTAAGAATAACAAAGGGGTAATGTATGTTGTTAAAAATTGCTCTTATCAGACGTTATCAACATTGATTGACCAGCAAGATCTCGCAACAAAGGTGAATATTTGCTGTGATAACAGTGAACTTCACCAAGTTATTGGGGGGGAGTATGCAAGTGTACGTAAGATTGTTAATCAATTAGCTAATATGAAAATAGAAACGAATAAATTAGCCGTTAATGGTGCTTGGCACACTGAATTGATGAGCGAAGGGAAAAATTTACTTGCTCACTTTTTACAGACAATCCCTTTTTCAATCCCAGATAAACCCCTAGTGATGAATGTTTCTGCTGAGATTGTTAGCGATATTGAGACAATTAAACAGAATTTAGTTAATCAACTCACAGAAACCGTAAGATGGACAGCAACTATGGCGCTATGGTGTCATTTAGGCTATCACAATTTTATTGAACTTGGTGATAGCAAGTCATTGTATTATTTAGCGAAAAATTCATATACGCTAAAAGATAAAAATATATTGCATGTTAATGATTATATTTAATTATCTTATATAGGAGCAATTATGTTGCCTAATTATCATTATTATATGCAAGCGCATCATTATACTATGCTAACACCTATTTATATCGCCTCGATAGTATTAAGTTTATGCTTTATTAATAATTATAATGAGTTAAGTTTTTGGTTATTATTTATGGGTAACTTTGCTATTTTTATTGTCATTTTACTCAGTGCAATGATGAATGAGCGAATATATTGGCGATACTGTCTCTTTTCTGAAAAGTTTTATTTAAAAAATAATAATAAAAGCGAGATAAAAAGGACGATAATATCACGTTATTTTACTGTTTTTTCGTTAAGCTATATAATTGGGGTTATAATAATATTTCTTGTTACCTCTTATTTAATCGAGATTGTTTTTGATAGCCAAATATATATTATTATTTTTCTTGGTTTTTTCTTGTCACCATTAATGATATGGTTTTTTATGTATTTTTTGATCAAGTTTTATGTCAGTTGTTCAATTCATTATTTGAATAACTTTTCTTTATATAGCCGTGAGAAGAAAAAATTTAACATATCCTATCTTATTGTTAATGAGGTTTTTTTAAGTTTACTTGTTAATTTTCCTATTGTTTTTCCGCTCCAGAACAGTGCTGCTTTCTCGTTAGAGCAAGGTTATCTTAATATTGAGTTTATTGTTGCATTAATCATTCTTTTATATAGTGTTCTGTTTGTTATGCTTTTTTTATCGAAGGCGAGTAAAATTAATTACTTAATGGGGATGATTATTTGTTATAGCTTTGAAGAAGATTTTGCTGAGGTAAAAAAAAGAGGCCTATTTTGTCGTGTATTATGGTTTCTGATTTTGATCCCTTTAGGTACATTGTTACTCTGTTTATTATTCTATTTGCTGAATATAAAAGAGAATTTCTTTTTAATTTATTCGGTGAGTTTATCTTTAGTTATTTATCTCTATTTTATTGAGCGGAGAAATAAACTCTATCAGGAATTTATATTAGCATTTGATATGATCTTACGTTTAAAAGCACTAAAAAATTTTAAGGAGTAAGACATTGTGATGGTTATTATTTAATCCCCTAATCAATATTATTAGGGGACGAATAAGTTAAATAATTTTTTCACTCAATGAAGGTTTTTTATTAGGAATAACATATTGCCAAAAAGAGCGTTTTTCTTTTTGGGTGGTAAATAATTTCCCCACTCGGTTGGCAATTAACTCTAATGAAAAACAGAGCACAAAGTAAATAAAGGCAACAAATAAAAAAACTTCCATCGGGTACACCATGCTGCGATTATTAACTTGGGTTGCTAAGAATGAGAGTTCACCGACACCTACAACATAAGCGAGGGAAGTATCTTTAATTAAGGCTATCCATTGATTGATAAAAGAGGGCACCATCATACGTAATGCTTGTGGTAACACGATATACCAAAGCGTCTGCCAGCGATTAAATCCTAACGATAAACCTGCTTGCCATTGCCCTTTGCCAATAGCGAGAATACCGGCTTTAACACCATGAGCGATATAAGAGGAGGTAATAAGTGCTAGAGCACAGATCACGGTGGTTATCTCAGGAATTTCCATTCCTAATACCACGGGTAATAGAAAATAGAGCCAAAAAATCAACATAATGACCGGAATAGCACGGAAAAAACCTAAAAAAGCGGCAAATAAGTTAACCCATACCCCTCTAAGCATGGCGAGAGCGATCCCCCCAAGCGTCCCTAATATAATAGATACAATACCGGCGATCACACTAATAAATATAGTTAAAGCCGCACCTTCTAATGGCCCATCAGGATACGCGCCAAAAAGTAGATACTGCCAATTATCAGCAATAACAGTAAAGTCCATATTAATATCCTTGCGCTAATTTTCGTTGCTGATGCCATTGCCCCCAAGCTTCCATTAATGCAATGGCAGCGATATACAGTATGGTGGCGACGCCGAACGCTTCAAAAGTACGTAATGATTCAGTTTCAACTTGCCTTGAAGCATAAGAAAGCTCTGCGACACCTATGGCCATAGTGAGAGAGGAGTTTTTGATAATATTCATATATTGACCCAACAATGGCGGAAGGGCGATACGAAAAGCTTGCGGTAAAATGACATAACGCATGGATTGCCAGTGGGTTAATCCTAACGCTAAAGCTGCATATTTTTGGCCTTGTCTGACTCCTTGTATTCCTGCTCTTAGCTCTTGGGCAATAAAAGGTACAGAGTAAAAGGTAAGCCCAATAATACCGGCTAAAAATTCAAAAGAGGGCCAAGAGAGCGTTAAGCCAAATAAAGAAAGTTCATGTGGGGTGTTAAGCCATATCATGGCCGTTTGTGGCAATAGTTCACCAGAAGCAAAATACCAAAAGAAGAGCTGAACCAATAATGGGGTATTACGAAAGAGTGAAGTATAAATGGCCGCACACCAACGTAATGGCGCAATATGGCTATCATAGGCAGCACTGAGAAGAAAACCTAGTAATGTGGCAATAATGATAGTCCAGAAAGAGATAAGCAAGGTGATTAAAAAACCTTGCCACAGCCAACTTAAGTAGTGAGGCTCAAGAAGATAGTGAGAAAGAAACTGCGCAAACATAATTATTACCTATTGCAGACGCCAAACCCCGCAGTAGCGGGGTTGGTGTTTTATCAATAAATCATCGCGATGAATTAAGTCGTTATTTGCTCTACCATTAGGATTGAGGCGCTTGCTCAGAAAGTGGGGCAAACTTAAAGTCACCACGAGGTTGAGCGGACTTAGTATCAGGGCCAAACCAACGATTATAAATTTCGTCTGCTTTGCCTTCTTTCTCTAATCTTAATAGCGTGTTATTAATCTCGTTAATTAAACGCTGTTCACCTTTAGCTGCGGCAACGGCTTGATATTCTCGTGTAATACTAAAGGGCGATATTTCAAAATCAGCTTTGATTTTCTCAGGTAAATTAGCTAATAACCCTACTAATTTAGCATCATCTTGGGTTATCGCTTGTACATTGCCATTGCGTAATGCGGCAAACGCAAGAGGGGTATCGTCATAGGAGATGACTTTAGTTTCAGGATAGCGTTCACGTAGGGTAATTTCCTGTACGGTGCCTTTGTCAGCCCCAATGCGTAATGACGCAATTTGCTCAGGGCTGGTTAATACGCCTTTGCGCGCGATAAATTTCTGTCCAGTAGCAAAATAAGGTACAGAGAAATCGACTTGTTTTGCTCGCTCTTCGGTAATGGTGAAGTTGGCGGCAATTAAATCAACTTTTTTGGCGCTAAGTAGTGGGATACGGTTAGCTGGGTTAGTTGGACGTAATTCCAATTTAACCCCGAGATCTTTGGCAATTTCATTCGCAATATCTGCATCATAACCTGCCAATTTTTTGGTTTGTGGATCGATAAAACCAAACGGTGGGTTACTATCAAAAATAGCAATGCGTACCACACCTGCCTGTTTTATATCGTCTAATTTATCGGCTTTAGCCAGACCAGAAAAAAGCACTGAGCCAGCAATTAATGCCGTTGCCAAAACACGTAATTTCATTATTCACCCCAAAAAAAGTATTCTCATTGTTATGTTGCCTATCACGCTATCAAGTTGTTCTAAGTTCATAAAATAATAAAAAATGATATGGATATGCTTTTATAGAATAAGTTAAGGAGAGATAGTGACTTTATAAACATAAATAAAAAAACAGAGGCAAATAATGCCTCTGTTTCAGAGCGTAAAGAGAGTGAATAAATTATTTAATTAGCAGAATGACTATCATCATTTTTTGTCAGCATTCTTTCTACTTGGTCACCCCCTAAATGACGGAAGTCATGACCCTTAACGTAGTAGAAGATAAACTCACAGATATTCTGGCAACGATCGCCAATACGTTCGATAGAACGAGCACAGAATAATGCCGTCAGTACGCTCGGGATAGTGCGAGGATCTTCCATCATATAAGTCATTAATTGACGAACAATACCTTCATATTCGTTATCAATTTTTGCATCTTCACGATAGATTCGAATAGCTTCTTCTAAGTCCATACGAGCGAAAGCATCAAGAACATCATGGAGCATTTGTATCGCATGTTGGCCTAAGGACTCTAAACTTACTAGCAGTGGTTGATGTTGATGTGAAAATTTCTCAAGGGCCGTTTTACAGATTTTTTCTGCCACATCACCAATACGCTCTAATTCGGCAATAGTTTTAGAAATCGCCATAATAAGGCGTAAATCACTAGCGGTGGGCTGACGTTTGGCAATGATACGCATACAGGCATCATCAATGGCAACCTCCATCATATTGACTTTTTGATCACCTTCAATCACTTCATTGGCCAATGCTTGGTCTTGGTTATGCATTGCGGTAATGGCTTTTTTTAATTGCTCTTCAACTAAGCCACCCATGACCATCAGTTCTGTACGGATATGCTCTAACTCAGCGTTAAATTGACCAGAAATATGTTTATTGTGGTTTAAATTATCCATGATTTGCCTCGTTATCAGCCATAACGCCCAGTGATGTAATCTTCAGTTTGCTTCTTCGCTGGACGAGTAAATAATGTATCGGTATCACTGAACTCGATTAATTCCCCCAAATACATAAATGCAGTGTAATCAGAACAACGTGCAGCTTGCTGCATATTGTGGGTGACGATCACCACGGTATATTCGGATTTTAGTTCACTGATAAGCTCTTCAATACGACCTGTAGAGATAGGATCGAGTGCAGAGCACGGCTCATCCAGTAATAATACTTCAGGACGGATAGCAATACCGCGTGCGATACATAAACGTTGCTGCTGTCCCCCAGAAAGACTATAGCCACTTTGATGTAATTTATCTTTGGTTTCATTCCATAATGCGGCTTTGGTCAGCGCCCACTGAACGCGTTCGTCCATTTCAGCACGAGACAGTTTTTCAAATAAGCGTACACCAAAAGCGATATTGTCATAAATAGACATTGGAAATGGTGTAGGTTTTTGGAATACCATGCCTACTTTTGCGCGTAATAGCGCAATATCTTGTTTATCTGTCAGAATATTGTTGCCATCTAACAAGATTTCACCTTCAGCACGCTGTTCGCCATAAAGCTCATACATTTTATTAAAAGTACGCAGTAAAGTGGATTTACCACAGCCAGAAGGGCCGATAAATGCCGTTACTTTATTTTTGGCAATATCTAATGAGATATTTTTCAGCGCATGGAACTTACCATAGTAGAAGTTCAAGTCACGAACTTGGATTTTGTTTCCAGCGTTATCATTAGCCATAGTCATTCAACGTTCTCTCTTGCTTAACTTTCTGCGTTAACCATGCTTATTTTTAGCAAATAGCACGCGCGCGATAATATTGATAAATAGAACACAGAGGGTGATCAGTAATACGCCAGCCCAAGCAAGCTCTTGCCATTGTGAGAAAGGGCTCATGGCGAATTTAAAGATAGTCACAGGTAAGTTGGCTATCGGTTCGTTTAGATCTGTGCTCCAGAATTGGTTAGATAGTGAAGTAAATAGCAGTGGTGCTGTTTCACCCGCAATACGCGCAATCGCTAATAATACGCCCGTGATAATACCTGATACGGAGGCTTTTAACGTGATTTTAGCGATCATCTTCCACTTGGGCGTCCCTAATGCATAAGCCGCTTCCCGTAAGCTATCAGGGACTAACTTCAACATATTTTCCGTGGTACGAATAACAATAGGTATTTGTAATAACGCTAATGCCACAATACCCGCCCAACCAGAGAAGTGCTGCATTTGTGCCACCACAATGGTATACACAAACAGTCCAACAACAATTGATGGGGCTGATAATAAAATATCGTTGATAAAGCGTATGACTTCCGCTAGCCATGAACGGCGTCCATACTCAGCAAGGTAGATACCCGCTAAGATCCCCAAAGGAGTACCAATGACCGTCGCCCATAAAATAAGTAGACCACTACCTACAATGGCGTTAGCTAATCCGCCACCATCGGTGTTAGGGGGCGGCGTCATTTCTGTGAATAAGGCCCAAGACATGCCATCAAAGCCTTTGGTTACTGTAGAAAACAAGATCCACATTAACCAGAACAGACCAAATGCCATGGTAGAGACAGATAAAAACAGTGCGATACGGTTTTTTTGACGACGCCAAAGTTGGCGTTTATGGCGTATATGCAGTTCTTTTTCTGTTTGAACTTGTAATGAAGAAGAGGATGTTTTAGCCATCTTAACGTGCTCCTTCATTCTTAGATAAACGTAGTGTCATAAACTTAGAAATCGCAAGGACGATAAAGGTAATGACAAATAAAATCAGACCTAATTCCATTAATGCAGCGGTATGAAGACCTGTTTCTGCTTCGGCAAATTCGTTGGCTAATGCAGAGGTAATACTATTGCCCGGCATAAAAAGTGATGCAGAGTCTAACTGGTAGGTGTTACCAATAATAAAGGTCACGGCCATAGTTTCCCCGAGCGCACGACCTAATCCAAGCATCACACCACCTATCACACCGTTTCGGGTATAAGGTAAAACGATATTCCAAATCACTTCCCATGTGGTACAGCCGATACCGTAAGCGGATTCTTTCATCATCACCGGGGTCTGTTCAAATACATCACGCATTACAGACGCGATATAAGGGATGATCATAATTGCGAGGATAACCCCTGCTGCTAATATACCGATACCAAACGCAGGGCCAGAGAATAATTCACCGACAATAGGGACTGATGAGAGCACATTGCCAACAGGCTCTTGGAAGTATGTGGCAAAGAGCGGTGCAAAGATAAAGAGTCCCCACATACCATAAACGATACTTGGAATAGCGGCTAATAACTCAATCGCGATACCCAATGGGCGCTTTAGCCAATTGGGTGCCAGTTCTGTTAAAAAGAGTGCAATACCAAAACTCACCGGAACCGCAATGATCAGGGCAATAATTGAGGTAACGACAGTACCGTAAATTGGTACTAAAGCACCGAATTCCTGTGCGGGTGGATCCCACTCTTTCGTCCACAAGAATGACAGACCAAATTGTTGAATACTTGGCCATGAGGCGAAAATTAGTGAAACAATGATACCTGCTAAAAGCAAAAGTGTAATTAACGCAGCTAGTCGAACTAGTGCGCTAAAAATAACGTCCCCTCGTTTACTCGGGGCCTTTATTACCGTTGTATGCTCGGCCATAAAGCCTCTTTAATTTATTACCCCCTGTGTTGCAGGGGGTGAACGTTAATCTATTTTTTAATGGTAACCCTTTGGTTAGTAAATTGGTTTACCATTACTGTCTTTGATGCTTGTTTTCCAAGCAGCACGAATTTGTTCTACCACTTCTTTTGGCAATACGGCGTAATCAAGATTTTTCGCTTCATCATTGCCTTTTTCATATGCCCAGTTAAAGAAATTCAGTACTTCTTTTCCTTTAGCCGCATCTTTTTGCGTTTGATGCACTAAAATGAAGGTAGTAGAAGTAATTGGCCAGGCATTTTCGCCTTTTTGATTCGTTAGGTCTTGTGCAAAGCTCTTACTCCAATCAATTTTTCTCGCTGCTGCGCTAAAACTATCGGCAGTAGGAGGAATAACTTCGCCATCTGCAGTGACTAATTGAGTATATGCAAGATTGTTTTGTTTTGCGTAAGCGTATTCAACATAACCAATTGAGCCTGGTAGACGTTGAACAAAGGCTGCGATGCCATCATTTCCCTTACCACCTAAGCCAGTAGGCCATTTAACGGTAGAGCCTGCGCCTACTTCATCTTTCCATGCGCTATTTACTTTAGATAAGTAGCTAGTAAAAACGAATGATGTGCCTGAACCATCAGCACGACGAACAACAGCAATGTTTTGGTCAGGTAGATTGAGTTTTGGATTTAGTTTAGCTATGGCAGGATCATTCCATTTTTGGATCTTGCCTAAGTATATATTCCCGATAGTCTCACCGTCTAAGACAAGCTCACCGGATTTAATACCTGAGATATTGACTGCCATCACCACACCACCGATGACAGTTGGAAATTGGAATAAACCGTCAGCCTTGAGTTTTTCATCAGCTAATGGTGCATCAGAAGCGCCAAAATCGACAGTATTAGCAATGATCTGTTTTACACCACCAGAAGAGCCTATGCCTTGGTAGTTAACTTTGTTGCCAGTTTCTTTTTGATAGCTATCTGCCCATTTTGCATAAACTGGAGCAGGGAACGTTGCGCCAGCACCAGTCAGTGAGGTCGTTGCCTGTGCAGAAAGAGCCGTCATTGAAAGTGCAGCGGCAATGACACTGGTCAGGGTGGTACGCATCAGTTTCATAATCCCTCCTGTGGGATAGGTAGAATAACTTTTCGACATCTATCAACTTCGGTTACGGTACGCACAGACAATAGGTCAGTTAGATGACAATTAAATGTCTTAATTGTGACAGTTTTATGACAAAGCAGAAAAAGAGTGAAAATAATGCCTAAAAATAGGTGAAAAAGAATAAGAAGGGCGTTAACGTTAAAAAGTGAGGATATTAATCATCTTCGTCTTCTTGCACTTTTAACGGAAAGTTGGCACGGATAAGTAACCCGCCTTTCGTGCTATCGCCGAGTTCGACAAAGCCACCATGGGCATCCATGATCCGACGAATAATAGATAGACCTAAACCCGCACCGGTTGAACTTCGTGCTTGTTCCCCTTGAACAAAGGGTTGGAATAAACGTTGTCTATCTTCTTTGGCAATGCCTGGACCATCGTCTTCAACTTGAAACCAAGCATATTCTTCATTTTGATTACTTGTGATGCTTATCCAACCATGTCCGTAGCGTGTGGCATTAACAATCATATTGGTAAGCGCCCGTTTGACGGCAATTGGGTTTGCTGTGATATTGATAGGATAAGGGTATAAATGCTCTTCGCTGACTTTGCCTGAGTTAGATTCAGCGCAGATCACTTCACGCAATAGACCATTCATATCACATAATTCTAAAGACATCTCTTTGCCTGTGCGCATATAGTCTAAAAATTGACCGATAATGGCATCGCAATCTTCAATATCTTTATTGATAGAATCAGCAAGATAACTATCTTCAGGACTCATCATTTCTGTAGCAAGACGAATACGCGTTAACGGAGTGCGTAAATCATGGCTTACCCCGGCCATCACCAGTGTTCTATCATTATCTAATGAACGAATATCTGATGACATTTGATTAAATGCTCGAATAATTGAACGCATTTCAGCAGTGCCTGATTCAGGTATTGGTGGAGGGATCACCCCTTTACCAATGCGTCGTGCTGCATATTCAACTTCATGCAATGGACGATTTTGAAAACGGTTATATAACCAGAAAAATGCCACTACGATGATGATAAAAATAATGGCTTGCCGATAAACGGGTAATAAGAAATTTTGCCCTAATTCGGTAAGTGGTACGCGTATCCATAGCGTGGGTGAGAGTTGGGTATTAATCCATAAAATAGGATACTCTAGGGTGTTTTCTAGCCAAATCGTCGTATCACTATTGAGATAATCCGTCATCTGCTGGCTAAGTTCTAAATCTTCTCTTGCCCACTCTAAACCAGCTTTTAAAGCGGCGTCTTTATCAAAGAATGAGATACCTAACTCGTTGTAAATTTTATTACGTAGAGCGGGAGAAATTTTAAGTGGGGTGCCATCGACTAAGATCAGTTCTTCCGGTACTAGCGTACGAATTTCATACGCTAATACTTTATTAAATTGCTGGAGGCTTGGCCCGACAATAAGATGCTGTACAACAACATAACTGGCTATCAAGCTAAAAAAAAGTAATGAGATAACCAGAAATAGAGAGCGAGTGAGCTTATTGTGGGGTGAAAGCCTCAGCCTTCTCATTATGATACGCTCGTTCCATCAGGTACAAAGACATAACCCAGTCCCCAAACCGTTTGAATATAGCGAGGATGGGTGGGATCTTCTTCAATCATGCGACGTAAACGAGAAATTTGCACATCAATAGAACGCTCCATCGCACTATATTCACGACCTCGCGCCAGACTCATTAATTTATCACGTGATAATGGCTCTCGGGGATGTGAAACAAGGACTTTTAATACGGCAAATTCACCACTGGTCAAAGGCATATGTTGATCTTCGTGGAACATTTCCCGCGTACCGAGGTTAAGCTTAAATTTACCAAATGAGACAATCGCATTGTCTTGTGAAGGTGCTCCCGGTAGTTCGTTGGCTTGGCGACGAAGCACCGCACGAATACGGGCTAATAGCTCTCTTGGGTTAAATGGTTTTGAGATATAATCATCAGCACCAATTTCAAGTCCGACAATTCTGTCAACTTCTTCCCCTTTGGCAGTCACCATAATAATAGGGATAGGATTGTTTTGGCTTCTCAAGCGACGACAAATAGATAAGCCATCTTCGCCAGGAAGCATTAAGTCGAGGACAATAAGATGGATAGATTCGCGAGTAAGTAAACGATCCATTTGATCGGAGTTTGCCGCGGTGCGGATTTGAAAACCCTGCTCTGTCAAATAGCGCTCTAATAGTGAACGTAGACGTAAATCATCATCCACAATCAGCACTTTATAACTGTCTTGCATCTTTAAGCTCCCGAAGTGCAAATGCTTTTATTAGCGAATTCTATCATTGATAAGAATATTAAACCAAAAACAAAGAATAAATATTAATGATTTATAGGCAAAACTTGTTCTGACTTTGTATCTTAGAATATCACACTATTTATTTATCTTATTCCGAATAATATTTGATAGATAATACGCAGTAATTAACGATGCCACCTGGCGTTTGCACGCTAACTTCATCATCCACTTTTTTACCGATCAGCGCTCTCGCGACAGGGGAATCAATAGAAATCCACTGTTTTGCTGGGTCAAATTCATCAGGGCCGACTAGTCTAAATGTCTTAATGTTTTCATCATCGTCTTCAAGGGTTACCCAAGCGCCAAAATACACTTTTCCTTCTTGACGAGGATCTGGGTCAACAATTTTTAATTCATCAAGACGTTTGGATAAAAAACGAACTCGTCGGTCTATTTCACGTAATCTTTTTTTACCATAGATATATTCAGCATTTTCCGAACGGTCACCTTGAGCCGCTGCTTCAGAGACCGATTGAGTGACGCGAGGACGCTCTTCTTTCCAAAGATATTTTAGCTCTTTATCCAAGGCATGCCAGCCATCACGAGTAATATAGTTACTTTTTGCCATTACCAATAAATACGATCATCAACATTGAATTTCATACAGATACTATAGCGCGAATCACAGAATAATCTGTTATTTTCCTCATAAATGTCATGCTTGGCCTATAATAAGCGGAATTTTTTTCTTATTGCGCGTGTATAATAGCCATCTTTTTTAACCACTCCTCTCGGTAGGTAAATATATTATGAATGAATCATTAAGCCGAATTATTGCACAAGAGCTATCAGTAAAGCCCCAGCAAGTACTTTCGGCCATTACGTTACTGGATGAAGGGAATACGGTGCCTTTTGTGGCCCGTTACCGAAAAGAGGTAACTGGTGGGTTAGATGATACTCAGCTTCGTCAATTGGAAACCCGCCTGAGTTACTTACGGGAACTCAATGATCGTCGCCAAACTATTTTAAAATCAATTGAAGAGCAGGGGAAACTCACAGAAGAATTACGCTCTTCGATTAATGAGACGCAAAGTAAAACAGAACTTGAAGATCTCTACCTTCCTTATAAACCGAAACGTCGTACTCGTGGACAAATTGCAATTGAAAATGGCTTAGAGCCATTAGCTGATTTGTTATGGAATGAACCACAACATACTCCTGAAGACGCAGCAAGTGCATATATCAACCCTGAAAAAGGCATAGATGATAGTAAAGCAGCCTTAGATGGGGCTCGCTATATCTTAATGGAACGTTTTGCAGAAGATGCTGGATTATTAGCTAAAGTTCGCCAATATTTATGGAAAAATGCGCATCTTGTTAGCAAAGTTGTTGACGGAAAAGAAGCAGAAGGCGCTAAATTTAGCGATTATTTTGATACTCATGAGCCGATTGCTCATGTACCTTCTCACCGTGCATTAGCGATGTTTCGTGGTCGTAATGAAGGTATTTTGCAGTTATCACTTAATCCTGATCCACAATTTGAAGAAGCCCCCAAAGAGAGCTATGGCGAACAGTTGATTACGGAGCATTTAGGTTTACGTCTTAATAATCAACCCGCGGATAGTTGGCGTAAAGCCGTTGTCAGCTGGACTTGGCGTATAAAAGTGTTAATGCATCTTGAAACTGAGTTAATGGGTCAGTTACGTGAGAAAGCGGAAGATGAAGCCATTAATGTGTTTGCACGTAACCTAAAAGATCTCTTAATGGCCGCACCTGCAGGTATGCGAGCTACGATGGGGCTAGATCCTGGTTTACGTACTGGGGTTAAAGTCGCGGTGGTGGATAGTACCGGTAAGCTGATTGCAACAGATACTATTTATCCTCATACCGGACAAGCGGATAAAGCCGCTGCTAGTGTAGCGGCATTATGTATTAAGCATAATGTAGAGTTGGTGGCGATTGGTAACGGTACTGCATCACGTGAAACAGAGCGCTTTTTTGCTGATACAGTAAAACGCTACCCAGAAGTTAAAGCACAAAAAGTGATCGTGAGCGAAGCGGGGGCATCGGTTTATTCGGCATCAGAGCTGGCAGCTAAAGAATTTCCGGATCTGGATGTTTCTCTTCGTGGCGCTGTTTCTATCGCTCGTCGCTTACAAGATCCATTGGCGGAATTGGTAAAAATTGACCCTAAATCTATCGGGGTGGGTCAATATCAGCATGATGTGAGCCAAACATTATTGGCAAAAAAATTAGATACTGTTGTTGAAGACTGTGTAAATGGTGTCGGTGTTGATTTAAATACAGCTTCTGTACCGCTATTGACGCGAGTGGCGGGGCTTAGCCAATCTATTGCTCAAAATATTATTGCTTGGCGTGATGAAAATGGCCGTTTTGTGGATAGAAAACAGTTACTCAAAGTGGCGCGCTTAGGGCCTAAAGCGTTTGAGCAGTGTGCGGGATTTTTACGTATTCGTGATGGTAAAAATCCACTTGATGCCTCAACGGTTCACCCTGAAGCCTATCCTATTGTTGAAAATATTTTGCAATCAATACATCAAAAAATTGATCAAGTCATGGGCAATAGTGCATTACTTTCACAAATCAATGCCAGAGAGTTTGTCACCGAGCAGTTCGGTTTGCCTACCATTAATGACATCTTAAAGGAGCTTGCTAAACCGGGGCGTGATCCTCGTCCTGAGTTTAAAACAGCCACCTTTGCCGAAGGTGTTGAAACAATGAATGATTTAGTCAGTGGTATGATATTGGAAGGTACTGTAACGAATGTGACTAATTTTGGTGCCTTTGTGGATATTGGGGTACACCAAGATGGATTAGTGCATATTTCATCACTGTCGGATAGATTTGTTGAAGATCCCCATACTGTGGTAAAAACCGGCGATATTGTGAAGGTAAAAGTCCTTGAAGTCGATTTACCGCGTAAACGTATTGCGTTAACCATGCGTTTAGATGAAGTGGCTGCTGATAGTGATCATAAACGCCAGTCAGTGACTAAGGATAATGCTTCTAAACATAGTCGCGGGCAAAAAACGACCAGAAACCGCCAATCAAATACGGGTAACAATGCAGGTAATAGTGCGATGAGCGATGCATTGGCCGCAGCATTTGGTAAAAAACGCTAATATCTTATAGGCAGCCATCAATATTAACGTGAAGTAATAAATTGTATTACTTCACGTTTCATAACTATTCACTCAATCTATGGTTTGATGAATAAAAAGCCAAAAGTAATCAGCAATTAAATTATTTTGTTAATATAAAATATACTTTTAGTCTTTTGTCTGAGTCTGCTTTTATCTAACTTAAGGTATATTGCTAATATAATAGATAGAATATGACGTATTTTATCTTTATATTCATTTGTTGTTTCTTTTATCAACATTTTTCTATTTTCCCTATGGGTGATTAATTTTATATTAAAAATAAGTTGATCCCATTATTAACCTTACTACTGTTATGGTTTAATGGTGGGTAAAATAGAAACGTAAATTAAAATTTATCTTATTTTATTGTTCGTCATAGGATTTGCACAACAAAAATCAATGACGATAGGTTTATTTCACCGATATTGGATGATGAAAATGACATTTAATAAATTATCATTAGGGGTAGTTTTACTTTCTGCTTCATTACTAGCAGGTTGTGCCTCAGAATCTTCTCGCTCTTTAGAGGTTGCTAAAGTGGCTACCTATAATACGACTTACTCAGGACCTAAGAGTGCCATTGCTATTGGTAAGTTTGATAACCGTTCTAATTACATGAATGGTATTTTTTCTGATGGTGTGGATAGATTGGGTAATCAATCTAAAACGATTTTAATTACACATTTACAACAAACAGGCCGTTTTAATGTTTTAGATCGCGCTAACTTAACGGAGTTAACACAAGAAGCGAAGATTAAAGGCCAAAGTCAGCAATTAAAAGGCGCAACTTACGTTATTACTGGTGATGTGACAGAGTTTGGTCGCAAAGAAGTAGGTGATCGCCAACTATTTGGTATCTTAGGGCGTGGAAAAACACAAGTTGCTTATGCCAAAGTGAACTTAAATGTTGTGAATGTGAATACCTCTGAAGTGGTGTTCTCTACGCAAGGTGCGGGGGAATACGAGCTTTCTAATCGTGAGATTGTTGGTTTTGGTGGCACAGCAAGTTATGACTCAACACTTAATGGTAAAGTGCTTGATTTAGCCATTCGTGAAGCGGTGAATAATTTAGTTGCAGGTATTGAAAGCCATGCTTGGCAGCCTGAGCAGTAACCCCAATTTTATAAGGATATAAAAATGTCAAAATCATTGCTGGGGTTGCTATTTGCCTCGTTGTTATTGGTTGGGTGCCAAGCGCCAAAGCCTCTTTATAACTGGGATAGTTATCAAACGGTGGTATATCAATATTATCAACAAAGTGAAAGTGATCCTCATGCGCAAATCGATGCATTGAAAAAAAGCATTGAGGTTGCCCGAGCGAAATCATTAGGCGTTCCACCGGGGTTACATGCACATTTGGGCATGTTATATGTGACCACTGGCGCATTAGACTTAGCCATGAGTGAGTTTGATCAGGAGAAAACTCTTTATCCTGAATCAGCAAAGTTTATGGATTTTCTGATGAAAAATAAGGGAGCACAAAAATGAATCGCATTTTAACGTTAGTTTTTGTGGCATTTGCTTTTGTGTTATCAGGATGTGCAGAGCCAGTCAAAACAGACTATACCGCCTTTAAAGCAAGTAAACCAAAAAGCATTTTAGTGCTGTTACCTAAAAATCAGACTCCAGAAGTAGAAGCTGCCCATAGCTTTTTATCTCAAGTGACTTATCCTTTGGCGGAAGCTGGCTATTATGTTTTTCCTGTCGCCGTTGTTGAAGAGACCTTTAAACAAAATGGTTTGTCAACGGGAAGCGATATTCAAGCGGTGAGTCCTAGTAAGTTACGTGAGATTTTTGGTGCGGATTCTGTGCTCTATTTGGATGTCACCCAATATGGTACTTCTTATCAAGTGATCGCCAGTGAGACGCGTGTCAGTGCCAGTGCTAAATTGGTTGATTTACGTAATGGTGCCTTACTGTGGAGTGGACATGCCAGTGCATCGAGTGCAGAAGGGGATACAGCATCGAATGGTTTGGTGGGCATGTTAGTTTCTGCAGTAGTGACTCAAATTGTTGATACTATTGCAGATAAAAGTCATGAAATTGCAGGAGTAGCAAGTGTGCGTTTACTTTCTGCTGGACATGCCAATGGGATCTTATATGGTCCTCGCTCTCCCCACTATGAAAAAGAGGGACAATAACAGCTTGTTATAGTGATTACTCTTTTAAAAGACGCGGTTTATATTGTAAATATAAGCCGCGTTTTTATTTATCTATTATAAATAATAATTATTCTTATTTATATTAGGTGATTTTATCTGCATTTTATATAAACAGCGTGCGACTACTGATTTGAGAGTGAAACATTAAGGGGGAAAATGATATATCGCAGAGAACTAACCATCCTTGGTTGATTGTCCATTTCCTTCCGTGGCGCGTAATCCTTAATTCGGAATATATAAAGAGACGATTAAATAAGAGAAATATCAGAATGAATGCGAAAAGGTAATGGGGAGTGCTATCTTTCCTTGTAATATAGCGACCTTTATTCTTTTACTGAGCCTCAAATTTAAATCAAAACACGACTTAATTGGATATTAATCAATGTTTAAATATAGAGTATGTAATATTATAAATTAGGTAAAGGGCTAATTATCATTATAATTATAACTATCGAATTATGAGAGAATAAAAATATAATAAAATTAATAAAACGATATATTTATTTATTTTAAAGTGTATTTTGAGTAATATATTTTTTTTAATGTGTTATAAAAATAATCGAAAAAAGATGTGTCATTAAAATGCGCTACTAACATATTGAATAAACTTAATTTATTCATAAATAAATTTTAACAGTAATACTATTTCCGTTTAATGTGATCTATATCATATTTTTTACTTGAGTGATTATTTACAGATAGAGTGAAAAGGTCAAAAACAGGATCTTTTTTTCTCTCGTGTTCAGTTAAGCATTTATTGGTTACACTATTATTTCTGGTGGTCATAATGTCTGTTGGCTGGTATGGCACATCGGCGGTTCACTTTTGGAAGGTAGAAGCATGTCAGAACAAACAATTATTTGGGATCTTGACCTGATCCATAAGTATAACTATTCAGGTCCGCGCTACACATCATACCCAACGGCATTGGAATTTAATCAGCAATATAGTGATGCGGATTTCGAACAAGCAACAAAGCGTTATCCCGAACGACCTCTGTCACTGTATATTCACATTCCTTTCTGCCATAAGTTATGTTATTTCTGCGGTTGTAATAAAATTATCACGCGCCATAAACATAAAGCTGATGAATATCTTGATGTTTTAGAAAAAGAAATTATTAATCGCGCTCGCTATTTTAAAAATAGAAAAGTGACCCAAATGCATTGGGGGGGCGGTACTCCCACTTTTCTTGATAAACAGCAAATTAGTCGCTTAGTCGCTTTATTAAGACAACATTTTCATTTTGTGGAAAATGCTGAGCTCTCTATTGAAATTGATCCCCGTGAGATTGAGTTAGATGTTATTGATCATTTACACAATGAGGGATTTAACCGCCTAAGTATGGGGGTGCAAGATTTTAATAAAGAGGTACAACAAAAAGTTAATCGTGAACAAGATGAAGCATTTATCTTTTCATTAGTAGCAAGAGCGCGTGAAGTGGGCTTTCATTCTACCAGTATTGATTTGATCTATGGGCTACCTAAACAGACTAAAGAAAGTTTTGCTTTTACGTTAAAAAAAGTGATTGAATTGTCCCCTGATCGCTTAAGTGTGTTCAATTATGCACATTTACCTAATTTATTTGCCGCACAACGTAAAATTAAAGATGAAGATTTACCACTTGCAGAAGAAAAGTTAGAGATCTTGCAAGAGACTATCACCACACTCACCACAAATGGTTATCAGTTTATTGGTATGGATCACTTTGCTAAGCCTGATGATGAATTAGCGGTTGCACAACGCCAAGGTATTTTACATCGTAATTTCCAAGGATATACCACTCATGAAGAGTGTGACTTATTGGGAATGGGCGTTTCAGCTATCAGTATGCTGGGTGATCACTATGCGCAGAACGAAAAAGTGCTAAAAGAGTATTATGCTCGCGTAAATAGCGAAGGGCATGCGTTGTGGCGTGGACTCTCTCTAACTGATGATGATTGTATTCGTCGCGATGTTATTAAGACCTTGATTTGTAATTTTCATCTTAACTTTACCGAGATTGAACATCTATATCAGCTTGATTTCAAAGATTATTTTAAAGAAGATTTAGCATTACTTGCGCCAATGGCAGAAGATGGATTGGTGGAGATCAGTGCAGAAAAAATTCAGGTCACTCCAAGAGGGCGTTTATTGATCCGTAATATTTGTATGTGTTTTGATACTTATTTACGTAATCAAATGCGCCAACGCCAATTTTCTCGGGTGATTTAGTGGGCAAAAATAAAAGGGAGGGGAGTGACTTAAAACTCCTCTATCCCTAACTCTTTTAATTTACGTGTCAGCGTATTTCTTCCCCATCCTAATAAACGTGCAGCATCTTGTTTATGGCCTTTTGTATAGGAAAGCGCACTGAGTAGTAAGGTGCGCTCAAATTGTGGTAGAGCATCATGAAGAATATTTTCTTTTCCTTCACTGAATACCTCATCCGCCCATAATGAAAGATGTTGTGACCAATGTTGAGAGGAGACTCGAGGTATCGATTTGCTCTTCTCATCTGATTGGCGGATCTCTTGAGGTAAATCTTGCGGCATAATCTCTTGGCTAGCGGTCATAACCGTTAACCAACGACATACGTTTTCTAATTGTCTGACGTTACCTGACCAGTGGTATTCCATCATGCAATGTAAACTTTGCTGGTGGAGCACTTTGGTTTCAACACCAAGCTCTCGAGCGGTTTTTTGGAGAAAATAACGCGCTAAACTTGGAATATCTTCTGTTCTATCACGCAGTGGAGGTAATTGAATACGTATTACATTGAGTCGATGGTAGAGATCTTCACGAAAATCACCTTCCATTACGCGTTTTTCTAAGTCTTGATGAGTCGCGGCAATAATACGTACATCGACTTTCACAGGGGCATAACCGCCAACACGATAAAATTGTCCTTCAGCTAAGACGCGTAATAAGCGGGTTTGAATATCCAGTGGCATATCGCCAATTTCATCAAGAAAGAGGGAACCGCCGTTCGCTTGTTCAAAACGACCTTGGCGTACTTGAGATGCACCAGTAAATGCCCCTTTTTCATGGCCAAAAAGTTCTGATTCGATTAAGTCTTTGGGAATAGCCGCCATATTGAGTGCAATAAAAGGGGCTTGTGCTCTCGGACTATGGCGATGAAGAGCATGTGCAACTAATTCTTTACCAGTACCCGACTCGCCATTGATAAGCACACTAATTGATGAGCGAGAAAGGCGACCAATAATGCGATAAACCTCTTGCATCGCAGGAGCTTCGCCAATCATGTCAGAGACAGATTGAAGGTTAGTTTCTGTTGTATTAGGTTGTTTTTGCTCTCGATAGTGCGTAATAGCACGATGAATGAGTGCAAGTGTATCATCAATATCAAAAGGCTTGGGGAGATAATCAAATGCCCCTTGCTGATAAGCATTTACCGCGGCATCAAGATCAGAATGCGCTGTCATGATAATAACCGGCAACGTAGGGTGTTGCTCTTTAACGCTTTTTAATAGAGATAAGCCATCAATATCAGGCATACGAATATCTGATAATAATACATCGGGAAGTTCACTATTGAGTGCACTGAGGACGTCATTAGCGTGTTCGAAGGTTTTACATGTAAGGCCTTCTCGTGTAATGGCTCGCTCAAGCACCCAGCGAATAGAGCTATCATCATCGACAACCCATATATTTCCTTTTTGCATTGGTTATCTCCTATTTTATTGGCAAGTAAATAGAAAACTCGGTATTTCCCGGCCAACTGGTAAATTCAATTTTACCGGCGTGTTGATCGACTAAGCTACGTGCAATGGATAAACCAAGGCCATTTCCGCCTTCTCTGCCACTGACCATCGGGTAAAAAAGCGTATCTTGTAGATGAGGAGGAATACCCGCGCCAGTATCAATCACATCAATGCGAGCCACCAGTCGATGGCGTTCACCCTGCAGTGTGACTTGGAACGCTGTTCGGGTTCGCAAAATAATAGTTCCCCCAGTTTTCTCCACTGCCTGTAATGCATTGCGGGTGATATTTAACAAGACCTGCTCAATTTGATCCGGATAGTGTGAAAGCTCAGGTAGACTAGGATCGTAATCTTTGAGTAAGGTGACATTTTCAGGGCATTCTAATGTGATAAGTTGTGCAACACGCTCTACAACATGATGAATACTCTGAAAGGTTTTGGTGCCGGGATGTTGTGGGCCGAGTAACCTATCCACAAGCGCTCTTAGGCGATCGGCTTGTTCAATAATGACTTGGGTATACTCAGTCAGCGCAGGATCAGGTAATGATTTTGCTAATAATTGAGCCGCCCCTCGTAATCCACCGAGTGGATTTTTAATTTCATGTGCCAGTCCCCTAACCAATTCCCTTGCCGCCATTTGTTGTGCTTGTTGTATCTGCTCTTGGCTTAACCGGCGTTGACTATCCATAGGCGCCAGCTCCAACAAAATGTGTTGCTCGGAAATAGGCTGGGCACTGAGCGACATAGTGTGTGATTGGTTATTAATAACCAAAATCACTTCGTTATCAGTGAAGCTTTGCCCATTTGCTAATGTTTCACGCATTAACTGTTCATCAAAAGAGGAATAACTAAATAGTGCGCTAAAAGGGGTTTCAAATAATTTGCGACGACTTTGAGCCAGTAATTGCAATGCAGCATGGTTTGCATAGCAAATAATAAACTCTTGGTTGATAACCAATACTGAGTGGATTAATGAATCCAAAATAAGTGTGTTATCAGGTAAATCCGCCGTTTCCATATTGAATACTCCCATTGCACCATTTTAGTGCATCTTACCTTTTTTTTCATAAATGAACAGATGCGTAATTTATTAACAGATGCCTCATTAGAGAGAAAAGAGCCCATCCGAAGATGGGCAAAATAGCTTCACGGCAACAAAAAAATCATAAGCAAAGTAAGTACTTTAGCTATTGTGCGTTACGCACTGTAATACATTTCAAATTCAAGTGGATGTGGTGCCATACGAACACGCTGCACATCAGTACGTAATAGCTCAAGATAAGCGTCTAAAGCATCATCAGTGAATACACCGCCACGGGTTAAGAATTCACGGTCATTATCAAGAGCATTGAGCGCCTCTTCTAATGAACCTGCCACTGTTGGGATCTCTTTAGCTTCTTCTGGGGGTAAGTCATAGAGGTTTTTATCCATGGCATCACCTGGGTGAATTTTATTGATAATACCATCAAGACCCGCCATTAATTGAGCTGCAAATGCAAGGTAAGGGTTAGCTAAAGGATCTGGGAAACGCACTTCGATACGGCGTGCTTTCATGCTAGCGACTACCGGAATACGAATGGATGCTGAGCGGTTACGGGCAGAATAAGCCAGCATAACAGGGGCTTCAAATCCCGGCACTAAGCGTTTATATGAGTTAGTGGTTGGGTTAGTAAATGCGTTTAATGCACGAGCATGTTTGATAATACCACCAATGTAATACAGCGCCATTTCAGATAATCCGCCATATTTATCACCAGCAAATAAATTGACACCATTTTTAGACAGTGACATGTGGCAGTGCATACCTGAGCCATTATCACCCACTAAAGGTTTTGGCATAAAGGTCGCGGTTTTACCAAATACGTTAGCGACGTTTTGTACTACGTATTTATAAATTTGAGTTTCATCTGCTTTTTTGGTCATGGTATTAAAGCGGGTTGCCACTTCATTTTGACCTGCAGTTGCGACTTCGTGGTGGTGTGCTTCAACCACTAAGCCCATTTCTTCCATGATATTACACATGGTCGAGCGAATATCTTGTGAGGAATCAACCGGAGGTAGAGGGAAGTAACCTCCTTTTACCATTGGGCGATGACCTTTGTTACCTTCTTCATATTGTGTATTGGTATTCCATGCTGCTTCAATATCATTGATGGCATAAGAAGCACCAGAGATATCATTTTTAAAACGAATATCATCAAAAAGGAAGAATTCAGGTTCAGGGCCAAATAGGACGGTGTCAGCGATACCACTTGATTTTAAGTAGTCTTCTGCACGTTTTGAGATAGAGCGCGGGTCACGATCGTAACCTTGCATAGTGCCAGGCTCTAAAACATCACAACGAATAATTAATGTTGGATCTTGGAAAAATGGGTCAAGCATCGCTGTTGTAGCATCAGGCATTAGCACCATATCTGATTCATTAATGCCTTTCCAACCACCAATAGAGGAGCCGTCGAACATTTTTCCTTCTTCAAAGAAATCATCGTTAACTTGATGCGCCGGAATAGTAATATGTTGTTCTTTACCGCGGGTATCAGTGAAACGTAAGTCAATATATCTAACTTTATGTTCTTCAATCATGGATAACACATGTTCAAGGGACATAGTAACTCTCCTGGCGAATGGTTTTATTAAGTGCAGTGGCCTTACACATTTTTCGGTGAATTTTTTGCTCACCTAAATTCTATTGCGAAAAGCATGCCAACTTATCTAAAAAGGGATATATACTGTATTGATGAAGTTTAGTGTAGAATATCCCCCGTGATTTTTTAATTATTGCACAAATTTGGTGCAAATTAAGTCTGAATGATTGCACAATTTTGGTGCAATCGGTGCAAGACGACTTATTTCTGAGGCGTGAAAAGGATCACAATTCAATTAATTGCATATTGTTAAGCAATCATTATTGTGATCTTGTTTAGTCTCTCGTCTAAAGCGTGTACAATAACACGCTTATTTCTACAATGCCTGAGGCAAATTTTGTGATCGAAAACTTGCGTAATATCGCCATCATCGCCCACGTTGACCATGGTAAAACTACTATTGTCGATAAATTACTACAGCAATCTGGCACGTTCGGTGAACGTGAAACCGTTGCTGAGCGCGTGATGGACTCTAATGATCTCGAAAGAGAGCGCGGAATTACTATTCTTGCGAAAAATACAGCGATTAAATGGAATGACTATCGTATTAATATCGTAGATACCCCAGGACACGCCGACTTCGGTGGTGAGGTAGAACGCGTTATGTCTATGGTAGACAGCGTTCTATTGCTGGTTGACGCGATGGATGGCCCAATGCCACAAACTCGTTTTGTGACACAAAAAGCGTTTGCTAACAACTTAAAACCTATTGTTGTTATCAACAAAGTTGACCGTCCAGGTGCACGCCCTGATTGGGTTGTTGATCAGGTCTTTGATCTGTTTGTTAACTTAGGTGCGACTGACGAACAACTGGATTTCCCAATTATCTATGCATCAGCATTAAATGGTATTGCGGGAACAGATTATAATGACATGGCTGATGATATGACTCCATTATATGAAGCTATCGTCAAATATGTAGAGCCGCCAAAAGTCGATCTGGAGGGGACCTTCCAGATGCAGATTTCTCAGTTAGATTATAATAACTATCTGGGTGTTATCGGTATTGGGCGTATTAAGCGCGGTAAAGTAAAACCTAATCAACAAGTGACTATCATCGATAGCGAAGGTAATACCCGCAACGGTAAAGTAGGTAAAGTATTAGGTCATTTAGGCTTAGAGCGTATCGATGTTGACGTTGCAGAAGCTGGCGACATCATTGCGATTACAGGTTTAGGTGAATTAAATATTTCTGATACGATTTGCGAAGTAGGTGCTGTGGAAGCATTACCTGCATTAGCCGTTGATGAGCCTACTGTTAGCATGTATTTCTGTGTTAATACATCACCATTCTGTGGTCGTGAAGGTAAGTTTGTTACTTCTCGTCAGATTTTAGATCGTCTGAAAAAAGAGTTAGTTCATAACGTAGCACTGCGTGTTGAAGAGACTGAAGATCCAGATGCATTCCGTGTATCAGGTCGTGGTGAATTACACCTATCAGTACTGATTGAAAATATGCGCCGTGAAGGTTACGAATTAGCCGTATCTCGTCCGAAAGTTATCTTCCGCGAGATTGATGGTCGTAAACAAGAGCCTTTTGAACAAGTCACTATCGATATTGAAGAGCAGCACCAAGGTGATGTGATGCAAGCGATGGGTGAGCGTAAAGGTGAAATGCGCGACATGCAACCAGATGGTAAAGGACGTGTACGTTTAGACTACATTATCCCTAGCCGTGGTTTAATTGGCTTCCGTACTGAGTTTATGACGATGACATCAGGTACTGGTTTACTGTACGCAACATTCAGTCATTATGACGATGTGCGCCCAGGTGAAATCGGTCGTCGTAATAATGGTGTGATGATCTCTAATGGTCAGGGTAAAGCCGTTGCTTACGCGCTATATAGCTTACAAGATCGTGGTAAGTTATTTGTTACTCATGGTGCAGAAGTTTATGAAGGCCAAGTTATTGGTATTCATACTCGCTCTAATGACTTAACAGTAAACTGCTTAACAGGTAAAAAGCTGACAAATATGCGTGCTTCTGGTACGGATGAAGCGACAACGCTGACGCCACATATCAAGCAAACATTAGAACAAGCATTAGAGTTTATTGATGATGATGAATTAGTGGAAGTGACTCCACAATCTATTCGTTTACGTAAACGTCATCTCTCAGAAAACGATCGTCGTCGTGCTTATCGTAGCAAAGACTAATTTGTTATTCTGATAATATAATTCTTAGGGCGCGTTAAGCGCCCTGAGTTTATAAAACCCCGTCACTTCTGTGAAGTGATCCCAGCTCTACTCTTGCGGTATCGAAAAATTACAGTGCGTACCTGATAAGAGCACCAATCAACGGACTAGAGATTTTTCGATTGCACCGTCGAAAGAAGCCCAACCTAACCAGAAGTACCCAACTTAGCTAGTTGCACGAGCTAAGGCACAATAACCGATCATGGAGAAAAGCAAAGACAAGAAGATGTTATCGCTTCGCTCTGTTTTGATTAGTACCACATTGGGGCATTAGGTTTTTATGCTAAATGCTATAAGTCTTTCATGTGACGTTTTATCGCCTCTTTACTTTCAGTAAGTCATGCTTCTCATTGCTTTTGGGCTTCTTGCTCCTTTTTCCATTGTTCTATTTGCGCCGGACTAAACCGATTTTTCCTTTTGACCATTTGGTTGAGCCTTTTTCATTTGCGCATCTTAGTCTCGGGTTTTACTTTTTTCGCTTTCATCCGATATCTCATAAATCATTGGCTACTTTTAAAAACGTTAACCGCATTTTTAGGTTTAAAAAAGAGATGTTAAAAATGCTATTGAACAGCACAGAAACCGTTCTAAACTGTTAGGATGGTTTTTTGTTCGAGTCTTAAAATTGCTTTGAAGAACTTTGATGGGGATGAACGGGTGGTTTTCGCTAACTAATTCGCCCGTTTAACATAATGGGTCTTATCTGAAACTAAAATGTAATAACAAAAGATGTGTGATAATGACAAAAAGATCAGATATTGATGGAGGCAGACTTATCTATACTAAATAAATTGGATGGATAGATAAAGGTCATGCAAAAGGTGAAGATGCATCCACTTTAATGAGTGTTCTAACTGCAGGAGACTATGTTAGTGACGTAGACTCAATGACATATTTAACAGTATTAAGTAAAGAAGAAGCTTATCGTCGCTGGGGTTATTATGGCTCTATTGGTAAATATAAAAATAAGCTTTTCAAACCGTTAATTTTTCCTGATCCTGCTATTTATCTAAATAATGCAAGACCTTACTTCGTTTCATTACCATGCTATTTGGATCGCGTAAAATCGATAGAAGATATTAGAAATAATAGTATTTTAATTTATGTAAAAGATACAACAGGAATAAACATTGGAGCTGAAAGTGTATGGATTAAAATTGAATAAATTTTTTATTTTTTCAATATTATTGATTTTATCTTTAATGACGACCATCATTTTACTGATGTTTCCTGGTGACAGAGAATATACCAAGCTAAATTTTGTTTATTATTACCTATACACTTTTGATGAGGTGAAAAAAATAGATTTTATATCAGATGAATATATCATTATCTATAGACCCATCGATGGAAATTCAAATGAGTCCAATGATGTTATTTTTTTTAATATAAAACCTGAAAAGAACATAGCTCTTATTGATAATCTATCTAAAAATGGATTCACCTCGACATATGATGATTTCTATAAAGAAGAGCGATGGGTTAAAGATAATATACATATAAAAATATCTATTGATGAAAAATCAAGAACCACATCACTTTTTGTTGAGAAATCTTAAATACTTTGATTAATACTATCACCTGACATTCCTGCACAAATGTGATCCCAAGATATACTTTCATATCTAATAGTAATATCTTCATATGGTTGTGCATTAGCATGAATAAGTGAGTTCGGATAATGCGCTGATATACCTATAATGCTAGCTTATTAAGAGTATTAGAAGGACTAGATTTAGAGTTATCAATTAAGGCTAAAAATTCTAATATAAACCCTATGATTGCAAGTACTGTGATAGCGAATAAAAGCGAAATTGATTTGAAAGATGATGGGGATGATCTCGACTTTTGGTTTAAAACAGAGGAATAAGGTATGAATAAACAAATCGAGAAAGTGGAAGGCCTTAATATTCAGCTACATGACATTTTAAATGCTTGATGAGCATAAAGAAAAATTAGTATTACATTGGGCACAGTTGCATGATGATTTTAAAATCATAGGAAAATAAATGGGGAGAGAGTACCTTATCATCACATGGCAATTCCTTTATAGATAAGGATGCTTCTCGTCTTATTTTTCGTCTCTTCCCCTTCTGGTTTTATGTTTTTCAAAAAATTAGGTGTGAATATGGTATTTTTTATCGTTTAAGCCTATTCACTCAAGCAATTTATGATTAAAGTAAAACGAGTTTTCTATTATGGAGAGAATTTATGCTTTATATCTTTGATATGGGTAATGTGATTATCGATATTGATTTCAATCGTGTTTTTGCCGTGTGGAGTAAACTCAGTGGGGTTCCATTAGCCAGTATAAAAGATAATTTTACGACTGGGGAAACCTTTAAATTACACGAACGAGGCAATATTACGGATATAGAATTTGCAGAAGCTGTCTGTGCTGAGCTTGGTATTGGACTGAGTTTTGAACAGTTTGCGGAAGGATGGCAGGCTATTTTTATCGCTGTTCGCCCAGAAGTCATAGATATAATGAATAAGCTAAGAGAGCAAGGTCATCGTGTGGTGGTATTGTCAAATACTAATCGATTACATCAAGATTATTGGCCTCAGCACTATCCTGAAATCGCCGCTTCAGCGGACTTTCTCTATTTATCCCAAGATATCGGTATGAGAAAGCCAGATCCTGAAGTGTATAAATATGTGCTACAGTCCGAAGGCGTTGAAGCACAAGATGCTGTCTTCTTTGACGATTTACAAACCAATGTCGATGCAGCCATTGCGTTAGGTATTCAAGGTGTTCATGTCGTAGATAAAAATACGGTTGTTGAATACTTTAAAGATCATGATTTTACTCTCCCAGTAACAGAATAACGTTGTAATAGGATAACAATTAATTGAATTTGTTATCCTTTTTTTATAAACACATATTCGGTGTTAATCAGGAATACAGTATGATTGCGTTAATCCAAAGAGTGACACAAGCGAAAGTCGATATTGCCGGTGTGACTGTTGGCGCCATTAATCACGGCTTACTCGTGCTATTAGGAGTAGAAAAAGACGATAACCAACAGAAAGCAAAAAGATTGTGTGAAAAAGTGTGTGGTTATCGTATTTTCAGTGATGAAAATGACAAAATGAATCTGAATGTACAACAAGCAGGTGGTAGCCTATTAGTCGTATCGCAATTTACACTGGCTGCCGAAACCCAAAAAGGGATGAGACCGGGTTTTTCTAACGGAGCGCCTCCTGAAATGGCTGAAAATTTATATCACTATTTTGTTGAGCAGTGTAAGCAACAAGGTTTAGAAACCCAAACAGGGCAATTTGCCGCCGATATGCAGGTCACCCTGACTAATGATGGCCCAGTGACATTCTGGTTGCAGGTCTAGTTAAATTATAATAGGAGCTTACTATGTATCATTTACGAACCCCTAAGACGCAAGCAGAATTAGCAGCTTATTATACTTTTCGTTGGGAAATGCTTCGTAAACCGTTACATCAGCCCGAAGGCTCCGAAAAAGATGGTTATGATACCTTAGCGCATCACCAGATGGTGGTTGATGACAGTGGGCAACCCGTTGCTATAGGTCGTCTCTATATAAATGCCGATAATGAAGGTGCAATCCGCTTTATGGCGGTACGTGAGGATGCTCAAGGTAAAGGATTAGGCTCTTTAGTTGCCATGGCGTTAGAGTCTTTAGCTCGCCAAGAAGGGGTAAAGCGTATTGTTTGTAGCGCCAGAGAAGAGTCTGTTCGTTTCTTTGAAAAATTAGGTTATGAGAATTGTGGTTTAGTCACAGGCCCTCAAACTACCCCGATCAAACATTACTTTATGAAAAAAAGTATTGAATCATTAGATGATATTCTCCATCGTCCTGATTGGTGCGCGGAGTTGCAAAAACAGTGGCATCAGCATATCCCCCTAAGTGAAAAAATGGGGTTACGTATTACGCAATATACGGGCACCCGTTTTTATACCACGATCCCTGAATCCGGTAATCAAAACCCACACCATACTATTTTTGCCGGTAGCCAGTTTTCTTTAGCAACACTGACCGGTTGGGGGCTGATTTGGTTGTTAATGCAAGAGCATAAACTGCAAGGCGATATTGTGCTGGTGGATGCGCATATTCGTTATCGAAAACCAGTTTCAGGTCGGCCGTCAGCCGTTGCTGATATGGAAAATTTAAGTGGTGATTTAGGACGATTAGCGAAAGGAAGCAAAGCACGTATTAAGTTAGATGTTGATATTTGTGGTGATGAAGGAACGGGGGCGGTTTTTAGCGGTACTTACATTGTGTTACCCTCACAAAATAAACAGTACTAAATAATGAATCTCTATTTAATTGAAAATTAAGTTATTTATTGTTTTTATCTCTCTTTTTTTCTACCTTTTCCTTATCATGGAAATGGGGAGTGAGAAATCTCTGCTTTAGTGTCTACCTAATAGTGTTTCTATCGTCACTTAATTGAGGTATATTCCGCAGTTTACGGAGGGAAACATGGACACCAATTTATCTACTCGTCTTAATAAATATATCAGTGAAAGCGGTATCTGTTCACGTCGTGAAGCCGACCGTTATATCGAGCAAGGTCTGGTTCTTATCAATGGTAAGCGCGCAGGCATTGGCGATCGCGTAACGGCGGGCGATGAAGTGAAAGTGAATGGACGATTAATTGAAGCGCAAGATAATTCTGAGCTGGTGTTGATCGCACTGAATAAACCTGTAGGTATCGTCAGTACCACAGATGAAGGTGAGAAAGATAATATTGTTGATTATGTTAACCATAGCACCCGTATTTTCCCAATTGGTCGTTTAGATAAAGATTCTCAGGGACTGATTTTTTTGACTAACCATGGTGATCTGGTCAATAAAATCTTACGGGCGGGTAACTCCCATGAAAAAGAGTATTTGGTCACGGTTGATAAACCCATTACTGATGAATTTATTCGCGGTATGGGGGCGGGTGTTCCTATTCTGGGACAAAAAACCAAGAAATGTAAGGTGAAAAAAGAAGCCGCAATGGTATTTCGTATCACCTTAGTACAAGGTCTAAATCGTCAAATTCGTCGTATGTGTGAATATTTTGGTTATGAAGTCACCAAGCTTGAACGTATCCGTATTATGAATGTTAGTTTGGCGGGATTACCTGTCGGGGAATGGCGTGACTTAACGGATGATGAGCTGATAAAGCTATTTGATGCTATTGAAGCATCAAGCTCTGAAGCCCCTAAACAGAAGCAAAATAAACCTAAGAAACAGATAAGTAGTAATGCGAAAGCGTTAGGGATCCATATTCCGAAAACAAAAGCCAAAGAGACAGAAAATAATACGCGTAAACGCTTTGCACAACCGGGGCGTAAAAAGAAAAAACGTTAGTTTGTTTCTTTTGTCATTCTGAGTTAAATAAGCGCCTATAGCGGGAGAAATTAGCGCTTATCCCGCTTTATTCCTCAGTGCAATCAATCACTCTAAATCCAGTTCATCGAGTTTCTTTTGGCGACGTTCAAGTACAATGGCGGCTAATTCTGCATCCATAATACGCCCCATTAGCGTGTCATAATCCTGTTTTGATAGGCAATAAAATAACGGAGTTTGGTTATTATCACACACTTCGACACTACTACTATTTTCAAGTGCGGTTAAGGGTGCTTGCTGAAATTCATCAAGAGTGATTGTTGGCAGGGAAAAATTGTCATCAGACATGAAAACTCCGCAATAAGAAAATAGAAAGAGTCTGCATTGTAACGCTTTTTGCAGCAGGCGCAATCTATGCGCCTGCTAAACCATCAACATCAAAAGGATAAATTATTTATTATTTCGCCGTCTTGCATCCTGTCATCGATAGGCGTTTGGTCATCTTTTTTACCTATTAATGTACCATTTAAGGTCGGTATAACAGCGTCAGCGGCTAAGTTGCCTTTAAGCTTTAAGGTAAATTGTCCTGTTTCATCGGTAGGTTGCGATAATTTCCAACCCATATTATTAGGCAAAGAGAGGGGCACATTCAGCCCATTGACGATAAGAGAAAATAGTCTTTGGTTATTGTTTTGTTCTAATGCAGCAGAGCCACGCACGATGCCTTTATCTACGAAAGCAGAAAACTGTGGGATAATGGCAGTATCTTGTTGTGTCATTAATGTTAGGTCAGGGCGGCGAAGCTCTACGCCATTTAATGTGCCACTATCAGCACTTAACGTCGCGGCGCCTTGCCATAATCCCCATTGCCCATCTTTGGCGATGATTAAATTTTTCAGTTGTCCTGTTAGGCCGGTAAATTGAAAAGGAAAGAGGGGATTAATATCAATGAGGATAGATTGGTTTAATGATAGCTGCTTAATATTGATACTCTTCACATCTTGCTCAATAGGTTTAGCAAAGAAGGAGAGCCATTGCTCAGGTAGGGTATATAAAATACCTGAGAGTGTTGCATCTTCAATATTTAAAGTCTTTGTCTCGCTGTTCCATTGTCCTGCTAGTTTTATTAGCCCTTTTTCATAGCGTAAGCTTAAATTATCTATGTTAAATAAATTATCTTGCTGATTTAACTTAGCGATCACATCAGTGACATGTTGATTTTTATACACAATATCATCGGTGTTTAGCTCACCGGATGTCAGTGATAGGCTATTATTCCACGCAACTTGAGAAAACTGCCCAGCAAATCCACTTATTGCCCACTGTTTCCCTTCAGCAGTAAAATCAACAATGTTCAATTGCTTGATAGTCATTGCTGGAGATTGACTTAATGATTGTTGTAACTCTTCTAAGGTTTTTGTGGATTGCCAACGCAGTCCGGTTAAGTAAACATCATTAAGTTGCCATTGGTTATCTTGATATTGGCCTGATAAAGAGAGTGAGCCATTAAGGAACTGGGTGGCTAATTTTTCAATCAAAATACGATTTGGTTGATATTCGCCAGCAACAATAAAATTATTAAAGCTATTTTTTCCTATCATGCCATCAGCAATGGAAAACTGAAAATGCCCCGCACCAATAGGATCGGTCGAGGTAGGTTTCCAAGGTGTGATACCTCCCGTTATTTTGTTAGCGCTAAAGGTGAATGTTGTGCTAGATGTTGGCATGCTATCTAACTGCATATTTTTAAACTGGAGAATATCTGCACTAACAGGAAGGGGAGCTATTTTATTAGCTAAAATAATTTTACCATTCTCTAAAGTAATTTTTTGCAGATGGGACGGCATAGTAAAAAATTGCCAGTTAAATCTAAGTTGTGCTGATTGGGCTAATACGGCGGTTTTATCTTGTTTGGGGTTAATGGACAGATCATAAACAACAATTTGTTCTGGTTGAGTTAAATCATGTTCAATACCGGAAAAGCGAATGTCATAATCACTATACTGTGTTAACCATTCACTGGTTTTTTGCGCACCCCATTGTGTTTGAAGAAAGGCATAAATCACAATAATAAATAAAATAACGATAAGTATCAGAGATACCAAACTTTTTATCAGCCAGCGCATAACCTTTCTCCTGTTTTATACTCCATCAAAACATCATACAGTTATGCCATCAAACGAGTTGATGCTCAAGTATTCATCAATAAAAGAGTAGTTATGGCATTCTCTTTTATCTAGCCGATATTCTTGCCTAAAAGTAAATAATAATTTTGTTGCCTTAAGTAATAATTAAATCATGTTATTAATCAATTTATTAAATGCGCTATTCCGATTAAAGAGTGAAATAGCGCCGGATTGTGTTTCAGCTATTATTTTTCGGGTGGAAAAATCAGGTTTAAAATAATAGCGGTTAGACCACCTGCAGCAATACCGGATGACAGCAATGTTTTTAGCCAATCTGGTGCAAACTGTAATATTTGAGGTTGCTGTGATACCCCAAGTCCTACGGCCAAAGAGATGGCGAGGATCATAATAGCACGACGATTTAGCGCCTCTTTAGAGACAATACGCACCCCAGATGCAGCGATAGTACCAAACATAACAAGCGTTGCACCTCCCAGTACAGGTTCAGGAATTCGTTGTACAAATTCTGCCACAAAGGGAAATAACCCTAAAATAATCAACATGGCTGCTACGACATAGCCCACATAGCGACTTGCCACACCTGTTAATTGAATAACGCCGTTATTTTGCCCAAAACAGGAGTTTGGAAAGGTATTAAAAAACGCAGAAACCATAGAGTTCAATCCATTTGCTAATACGCCCCCTTTAATGCGTTTCATATAAAGTGGCCCACTGACGGGTTGTTCTGAAACATCTGAGGTGGCAGTAATATCACCAATGGTTTCTAATGAGGTGATCATAAACACCAGCATTAGTGGGATAAGTAAATGCCAATCAAATGAGAGGCCATAATAGAAAGGTTCTGGTACGGTGATAATCGGTGTTTCTTGTTGTTCAGGCGGTGTAGGTAGCATATCTAGCCACCATGCCAAAATATAACCGACAGCCATAGCAATCACTAAAGAAGCGACACGTAAATAAGGGTTTCTTTGGCGGTTAAGTAAAATAATAACCACTAATACCGAACCCGCTAATAAAAGGTTTTTAGGTGAGCCAAAGGTGTTATTTTCAATAGCGGCGTAACCACCACCAATAGAAGTAAGCCCAACTTGAATTAAAGAAAGGCCGATAATCATCACCACAATTCCTGATACCAATGGTGTTATAATCCGGCGAGCTAAATGTAAAAAACGCGATAATAGCACTTCGGTAAGTGAAGCAACCATTAAAGTGCCAAATAGAGCCGCCATCATTGTTGGAATATCTGCGCCACCATTTTTTAATGCCAATCCCCCCATAATCAGAGGAGCCACAAAATTAAAACTGGTGCCTTGAATTGATAATAAACCTGAACCTACGGGACCCCAAGCTCGAATTTGGATCAGTGATGCAATACCTGAGGCGAATAATGACATGCTGATAATGCGTTGAGTGTCATGTACAGGTAACCCTAATGCTTGGCAAATTAAGATAGCAGGGGTTATTACGGCGACAAACATGGCTAATAGATGCTGACAAGCCGCAAATAGTGTTTGTGGTAATGGGGGCTTTTCTTCTAAAGCGAATAGAAGCTCACTCGTTTTTTGGGGCGAAATCTGACTACTTTGTGACAAATTACGATTTTCTGAAGTAACCATGATGTGAATTTCTTATCTGGCAAAAAGCGTATTTTAATGATCTGCGCCACAAAAGCAATCGTTTGCGTAAAATTGATGTTATCAAAATGCATAAGAGGCGCTCACATTTTTATATGTTTTAACTTGTGTTTATCGTCGTTTTTTTTTCTAATCGGGGTATACCTGCTTTTGGCGTTGTTCATGGATGAACTTAGCGTCGTAGTTTTTTTATACAAAATTAACAAATAAGACGGGGTACATAAATGTATCATCTCGATGTTTATGGCACGCTAGTCGCGGCCACTTTGGTTCTTTTACTCGGACGTAAGTTAGTGAAATCTGTTCCTTTTTTAGAACGGTATACGATCCCAGAACCCGTTGCAGGTGGGTTACTTGTTGCAGCTCTTTTACTTGCATTAAAATCATTTATGGACTGGGAAATTAGCTTTGATCTCTCCTTAAAAGATCCACTGATGCTCGCTTTTTTTGCAACAATTGGTTTAAACGCGAACCTTGCCAGCTTAAAAGCGGGAGGAAAAGCGCTATTTATTTTTGTGTTTGTGGTCGTTGGATTACTTTTAGTTCAAAACACAGTAGGTATTGCATTAGCAGAAATGCTAGGCCTTGATCCTCTTATGGGATTATTAGCCGGTTCTATCACCTTATCAGGTGGTCATGGAACGGGTGCCGCTTGGGGGAAAACATTCGTTGAAAGCTACGGCTTTATGAGTGCCTCTGAAGTGGCTATGGCTTGTGCAACCTTTGGTTTAGTGTTAGGTGGATTAATTGGTGGCCCTGTTGCGCGTTATTTAATTCGTAACATTCCAACCCCTGGCGCAGGCAGTGATGATCATGAAATGCCTACAGCCTTTGAGAAACCCGCTACGGGGAGAATGATCACTTCAATGGTGTTATTAGAAACTATTGCGATGATCTCTATCTGTTTAATGGCAGGGACTTTCTTATCTCAGTTACTAGAAGGTACGGCTTTCTCATTACCTACCTTTGTGTGTGTACTGTTCATTGGCGTTATTTTAAGTAATAGTCTATCAATGCTCGGTTTTTATCGTGTATTTGATAGAGCTGTTTCTGTTTTAGGTAACGTTAGCTTATCGTTATTTTTAGCGATGGCGCTGATGAGCTTAAAATTATGGGAGCTGGCATCACTGGCAATACCTATGTTGGTTATTCTCGGTGTTCAAGCGGCAGTAATGGCATTGTATGCAATTTTTGTCACTTTCCGTGTTATGGGTAAAAATTATGATGCGGCAATTTTGGCAGCGGGTCACTGTGGTTTCGGTTTAGGCGCTACGCCAACGGCTATCGCTAATATGCAAGCTGTGACAGATCGTTTTGGTCCTTCTCATCTTGCATTCTTAGTTGTTCCGATGGTCGGTGCATTCTTTATTGATATAGTGAATGCGATAGTGATCAAATTATATCTGATGCTACCATTCTTTACGCCTATAGCAGGGTGATGACAGTGTTCATCTAGTTCGAATGAGAACGGCACAGATAAGTCTGTGCCGTTTTTTATTACAGTATTAAGCTCTCAAGTGCGCTCTAAGCCATTTAAACGGTGTCGTTTAAGCTTGGCTATATTGGGTCTTTGCAGGTAGCCAGCGTTCGATTAACGCTTGCGAATGCTTAGGGTAATGTTGATGTAAATAACGAGCAATACGTTGTACTTCAGGAATAAGCGCCTGATCGCGTAATAAGTCTGCGACTTTAAATTGAGCATTGCCCGTCTGCTTAGTTCCTAATAGTTCACCTGGTCCTCTTATCTCGAGATCTTTTTGTGCAATAACAAAGCCATCATTACTGTCTCTGAGCACTTGTAAACGTAAACGAGCAGTTTGAGTTAAAGGCGTTTTATATAATAAGACACAATGGGAAGCCACAGCACCTCGACCAACACGCCCTCGTAGCTGATGTAATTGTGCAAGACCTAATCGTTCAGGGTTATCAATGATCATTAAACTGGCATTAGGTACATCTACCCCGACTTCTATCACGGTCGTTGCGACCAAAAGCTGTAGTTTGTTTTCTTTAAAGTCGGCCATCACCGCCTGTTTTTCTGCCGGCTTCATTCGACCATGAACCAATCCAATCTTGATTTCCGGTAAGGCAATCGTCAGCTCATCATAAATAACTTGTGCTGCTTGTGCTTCAAGGACTTCGGAGTCTTCAATTAACGTACAAACCCAATAGGCTTGGCGATTTTCTTCGCTACAAGCCACCCTGATACGTTCAATGATGTCATTTCGCCGAGTGTCAGGGATAGCCACTGTCGTTACTGGGGTTCTACCAGGAGGTAGCTCATCGATAATGGAGGTATCCATATCCGCGTAAGCGGTCATCGCCAGTGTTCGAGGAATGGGGGTTGCGGTCATCACCAATTGGTGTGGATGAAAGCCTTGCTCTTCGCCTTTTTTCCATAATGCAAGGCGTTGATGTACTCCAAAGCGATGTTGCTCATCGATAATGACTAATGCGAGAGAGTGAAACTTAACTTGCTCTTGAAAAATGGCGTGAGTGCCAATAATGATGGAAACCTCGCCATTAGCTATTGCATTTTGTTGTGCTTCTCGCGCTTTACCTTTTTGTTTGCCAGCCAACCACCCCACTTGAATACCAAAAGGCTCAAACCATTTTCTAAAGGTGAGGGCATGTTGCTCCGCTAGTAACTCAGTGGGCGCCATTAAAGCCACTTGTTTACCATTGGATATCGCTCTTAATGCACTTAGTGCAGCAACTAAGGTTTTACCTGAGCCAACATCTCCTTGAATTAGGCGCATCATAGGATAATTTTTTTCTAGATCTTGTTCTATTTCATTGACGACGCGCTGTTGTGCTGTGGTGGGTGTAAAGGGCAATGTTGCAAGAAATTGTTCACGTAATGTTGAGCCATGTGGCATTAATAAGGGTTCTGCACGATAAGATTGTGCTCCTGCCCGAGCATTAAGCATACCTAAGTTATGCGCCAATAATTCTTCAATAATCAGCCGTTTTTGTGCAGGATGTTGCCCCTTTTCAAGTTCAGCAAAGGCAATATCAGGGGGAGGATTATGTAAGGTTCGTAACGCGGTAGCGAGTGGCGGTAAACCATAAATAAATTGATCAGGAAGCAGTTCATTAATGGCACAAGTATCAAGTAAGGTTAAGGCTTGTTCTATTAATTTACGCAACGATGTCTGGCGTAAGCCTTCTGTTGTTGAATAAATAGGGGTAAGCGTTTCTTGTAACTTAACTTCTGAGCCAGCCACTTTAATTTTGTATTCGGGGTGAATAATTTCAGGGCCTCGACTTCCTCGTTTTATTTCACCATAAGCGATAACTTGCTTACCCTGAGCAAGGTTATTTTTCATGGCTGCCGTGAAGTTAAAGAAGCGTAAGGTTAAAATACCTGAACCATCAGAAATTTGGCAGGTCATCATTTTTCGACGACCAAAATTTACTTCAGTTCTTAAGATTTCACCGGAAACAGTGGCTGGAATACCAGGAAGTAGATCGCTGATGGCATACAGATGGGTTTGATCTTCATAGCGTAAAGGAAGATGAAGCAATAAGTCTTCCACAGTGACTAACCCTATTTTGGCCAGTTTATCTGCCTGACTTGCACCTACGCCGTGAAGAGTGGTTAAGGGGATTGCATCAAGCAGTTTTCCTTTCATGGGAAAGTTACTCCGTCAGTTTAAATTTCCTAAGTTGTTTTTGTGTCATTTGCATTTCTGCCCACCATGAGTCCGGTGCTTCAATTTCACCACGATCATTAATATAAGGGCGAGGCAGTCCTTTACGACGAGAAACTTCAGCAAGTACTGGATAGCCTCCTTCAAAGAGTAAAATTTGTTGCTCTTCTGCAGTTAATGCACTTTCGGTTCGATTATACATGCCCGCCGCCTGACGTTGGCGTTGTGCTTCATATAAAATTAATGCACTCGCCACAGAAACATTCAAAGATTGCACCATACCCATCATCGGTACAATGATATCTTGATCCGCCAGCGCAATAGCTTCTGGTGATATACCGGTTTTTTCTTGCCCCATAATAATACAGGTTGGTTGTGTGTAATCAATCTCACGAAAATCAACCGCTTTATCTGAGAGATGGGTCGCAAGAACTTGCATGCCCTGTGCACGAAAAGTGTTGATGGCGTCGGCAATGGTTGGATGAGTGTTAACATTTACCCAGCTATTACTGCCCGCTGCGGGAGAAACCAGCATACGCATTTTTTCTTCAGGCCAGATAGCATGGATTTTAGGGATCCCCACCGCGTCCGCAGTGCGTATTACAGCAGCAACATTATGAGATTTATGCACTTCTTCAAGGCAAACAGTGAGATCAGGTTGCCGCATCGCCATCATTTGGCAGATGCGGGCATAGCGTGTTGGATTCATAATTAGTTTTTATTACGGCTGACACGTAATACATCAGGCATGATACGAAGTTTACGCATAATATTGGCTAATTGGATGCGATCTTTGGCTGTCAGTCGAATAAATGCACAATAGACGCGTCCATCTTTCTCTTCGGTATTCATGCTCTGAATGCTTGAATTAGCGTCATTAATTGCTGCGGTTAAATTCGCTAATGCACCTTGATGGTTTATCATATCGACTTTGATTTCGGTAATAAAATCACCATCAATATCTTTATCCCACTCAACTGGCATGAATTTTTCTGGCTCTTTTTGATAACCGCGAATATTACGACAAGATTCGTGGTGAATAACTAAGCCTTTACCAGGGCTAATGTGCGCAACAATAGGATCACCAGGAATAGGGCGACAACATTTAGCAAATGAGATAAGTACACCATCAGCCCCTTTAATAGGTAATTTAGGTGTTTCGTCATTGGTTATGCTTAGATGTGTGTGTTCTTCTTGTTGTTGGTTATCAATCAATAAGTTACGCGCCACAACAACACTCATCGCATTACCTAAACCTATCTCAGCCATAATATCGTCCATTGAGTGAAGCTTCATGCGCTTCAACTCTCGTTCAATATTTTCTAGCGGAATATCTGCCACTTTATGATGGCCTAAAGCGTGATTAAGTAGACGACGACCTAAATTAATAGAGTCTTCACGTTTTAGATTTTTGAGCAACTGTCTTATCTTTGAACGGGCTCTTGAACTGACGACAAAGTTTAACCAAGCCGCATTTGGTCTTGCACCCGGCGCAGTAATGATTTCAACGGTCTGTCCGGTACGTAAAGACTGTGAGAGTGGATAAGGTTGTCTATCAACCCTTGCACCGACACAAGCATGACCAATATCAGTATGAACTGCGTAAGCAAAATCAACCGGAGTCGCACCCGTTGGTAATTCAACAATGCGACCTTCTGGGGTGAAAACGTAAATTTCATCAGGAAAAAGGTCTGATTTCACGTTTTCGATAAATTCAAAAGAGCTACCTGCACTTTGTTGCAATTCAAGTAAACTTTGCATCCAACGTTGTGCTCTAACTTGGGCTGTTGTCCCCGGCTGCTCACCTTGCTCTTTATAAGCCCAATGGGCCGCAACGCCCATTTCAGCCATTTGATCCATATCTTCGGTGCGAATTTGTACTTCAACAGGGACACCATGAGGACCAATGAGCGAGGTGTGAAGGGATTGATAACCATTAGCTTTGGGGATAGCAATATAGTCTTTAACACGACCAGGGCGAGGTTTATAAAGGCTATGCATTTGGCCTAACACACGATAGCAGGTATCGACATCTTTAACGATGACGCGAAAGGCATAAATATCCATAATCGAGTGAAAACGTTGCTCTTTTAGCAACATTTTACGATAAATGGAATAAAGGTGTTTTTCGCGACCGTTGACTTTGCATTGAATACCCGCTTCTGTAAGGCGACCTTCAATTTCAGAGAGGATTTTATTAATCATCTCTTTACGGTTACCACGAGCTGCTTTAACAACTTCTTTAATCACGCGGTAGCGATTAGGATGTAGTGCCTCAAAGCCTAATTCTTCTAGCTCAGTTTTAATATGGTGTATACCTAAACGGTGAGCAAGAGGACTATAAATTTCCAGCGTTTCGCGTGCAATACGGCGACGTTTATCTGGGCGTAGTGAACCCAGCGTGCGCATATTGTGAGTTCGGTCTGCCAATTTGATCAAAATAACGCGAATGTCTTTTACCATCGCCATGATCATTTTGCGAAAGTTTTCAGCCTGAGCCTCTTTTTTATCTCGAAACTTTAATTTATCCAGTTTTGAGACGCCTTCAACCAGATCTGCCACCGTACTGCCAAACAGAGTTTCGATATCTTTAAATGTTGCTGGTGTATCTTCAATGACATCATGCAACAATGCCGCCATTAGCGTTTGATGATCTAATCGCATATCGGCAAGAATACAGGCAACCGCCACAGGGTGAGTAATATAAGGCTCACCACTTGAACGAGTCTGTCCCTCGTGGGCATCTCTGGCGACGATAAAGGCTTTTTTGAGTTGTTCAACTTGCTCAGGTGGCAAGTATTTTTGAACGATTTGATTCAGGCTTTCAAACAGGTACAAGGCAGACCTACCCCTATTTTATGAGACGATTAACGACGACCTTCCGCAATCGCTGAAACCGCTTGTAATTCTGCGGCTTCTTGCTCTTGCTGCTCTTGACGTTCACGAGCATCAAGAATTTTACCGTTAATCAAACCTTCTTCGATTTCGCGTAGTGCGATAACCGTCATTTTATCATTTTCTTCTGGTACTAAAGGATCTTTAGCGCCAACTTGTAACTGGCGCGCACGACGTGCTGCGACCAGAACGAGGTCAAAACGGTTACCAATTTTCTCTACAGCGTCTTGAACGGTTACGCGTGCCATATTTGTGTTACTCCACCATTAACGAAATGACTGGGCATAATACTGAAACTTATCTCAGTCTGCCAATAATTTGCTGATTAAATCACCATGTCGTAGTGTTTGACGATCAAGGCGTAATTTTTCTGAGCGAATGATTGATTGTAAATCAGCAAGCGCAGTATTGAAATCATCATTGATGAGCAAATAGTCATACTCATTAAAATGTTCCATTTCAGACACAGCTTGTGACATACGTTTAGCAATCACTTCTTCACTATCTTGCCCACGCCCGCGAAGTCGGCGGTAAAGCTCTTCTTTAGACGGTGGCAGAATAAAAATACTGCGAGCTTCAGGCATCTTTTTACGTACCTGCTGCGCACCTTGCCAATCGATATCTAAAAAGACATCAACGCCACTGGCTAAGATCTGTTTGATAACTTTACCCGATGTACCGTAATAGTTACCAAACACACAAGCGTGTTCGATAAAATCTCCACTTGCTATCATACTTTTAAATTCTTCTTCAGTGACAAAGAAGTAATGCTCACCATGGTTTTCTCCTGGTCTCATTGGGCGGGTAGTATGAGAGACAGAAACCTGTGTGTCATATAAAGGCTGTGTTTTTAATAAAGCCTGAATAAGACTTGATTTACCCGCACCGCTTGGAGCGGAAACAATATAAAGTGTTCCTTGGATCATGATGACTTTCTGAATTTGACTGGAGAATTAATATAAATATATGTCTAGGGAGCAAATCCCCCTATAGTATACACATACCTCGAAGCACATACAGTGCCCTTGTTTAATACAGGGCTATTTTTTTCTTAATTCAGCTATTTTTTTGTTTTGAAATAAGAGAAAAATTGAGTAAGCCCAATATTAACATACAAATAACGTCTCAGTGATAGGAATTGCCTTTTATCATCATCGAGAAAAGAGATGATACTTTGAGATACCCCACAGAATCTACAATAATTGCTGTTGTTATTACTCCGTTTCGCTAATCTTGATTTTCATAATTAAATACGGGTAAGCCAAGCTTATAGCGGATAGCGAGTAGCCGAGCCGTGAGTCCGGCAACAAGCGTAATAATAATCACGACATCTTTAGGGAGTGGCGTGTAAAACAGTAATCCCATGTAGAGCCAAGCGGCACCAAATGCGACACCCGCATAGATCTCTTTTTGGAAGACGAGGGGAATGGTATTACACAGCATATCACGTAAAACGCCACCAAAAGCGCCGGTGATCACGGCTGCAATGGCAGCAATAATAGGACCATATTCCATATCGAGTGCAATTTGGGCACCGATAATAGAAAAAACCATCAATCCGATGGAGTCTAAAATGAGAAATAAGCGTCGTAGGTGTTTCATCATGGGGGCGACCCAAATAGTGATCACCGCTGCACAAGCTACTGTGACAATATACTCAGGGTGTTTGACCCAACCTAAAGGGTAGTGACCAAGAAGAATATCTCTTACTGAACCACCACCAATAGCAGTGGCTGATGCAATGATGATAACGCCAAAAACATCCATTTTACGGCGACCAGCGGCAAGTGCCCCTGTCATGGCTTCTGCGGTAATACCAATAATATAAAGAACACTAAGTAACATGATTTTTTAATTTTTTGACTGTTTAGTGAGGGTAGAGTAATCACCTTGCGAAAAAGTCTCGACTGAGTTTTTTTAGTGCCAGGTAAAATCAATTAGTTTTTATAATGTGGAAATTTATTTCCCGATAAGGATAACTATGTCTTTTCAGGAACAACAGATTACATTTGATAGTCGTCATCATCAGTTAACCAATATAAATGTTTGGACACCAGATAGCCAGTGGTTAGTTTATGATGTACGTCCCAATGGTGGATCTTTTACAGGATTAACCATAGAAAAAATTCATGCGAAAACAAAACAGCAACAGATAATTTACACCGCCACTCAAGGCGCTCATGTTGGGGTTGCCACAATCAGCCCTGTGGCACCGGTACGTTATGCTTTTATTCATGGCCCAGAAAATCCCGATGATTTATGGCATTATGATTTTCATCACCGTCGCGGTGTGATTGTTAATGAGCAGGAAGATCTTGGTGCAGTTAATATTGATGCTTGTTCCCTGACATCGCCTTATCAAGCTGGCGCGTTACGTGGTGGAACCCATGTGCATGTGTTTAGCCCTGATGGTACACGTTTAAGCTTTACTTATAATGATCACATAATGCATGAGTTAGGGCGCGAGTTCGATCAACGTAATGTTGCAATCGCAGTGCCACTCAAAGCCGTTAAAGTTGCGAAAAAGCACCCTCGTGAGTATGACGGTGAATATTTCTGTACCCTAATAAGCCAAACAGTCGCTTATCCACAAAAGGGCAGTGATGAAATTAATAAAGCCTATGAAGAGTGTTGGATAGGTAAACAAGGTTATACCAAAGCTGATGGCTCACAACAGCGTTGGGCTATTGCTTTTATTGGTGATACGGTCAGTGAAAGTGGTGAGAAGGTCGCTGATATCTTCTTAGTTGATTTGCCAGATGATGATCATGCTTTCAGTCTAGAAGGTGATAAACCTCTGGCAGGAACAGAGACGACGATGCCAGCTCCTGCACAAGGGATTGAACAAATTCGCTTGACGAATACCCACCATAGAAAATATCCCGGTGTTTTAAATCAACCTCGTCATTGGTTAAGAAGTTCACCGCAAGGAGATGCAATTGCTTTTCTGATGAAAGATGATGATGGTGTTGTCCAGCTATATACCGTTTCGCCAACTACCAAAGCGATTAGACAGATCACTTCACAGCAATGGGATATTCAATCTGCGTTCACTTGGAGCCATAGCGGAGAATATCTCACCTTTATTTGTGATAATAGCGTGATGTTATGTAATGCTAAAACAGGTGAATTAACGCGATTAACTGATAAAACAGCACAAGCACCAAGTGGTGACGCAGTCGTATTTTCGCCTAATGATCAGTATATTGCTTTTATGCGTGATATTGATGGTTATCGGCAAATATTTACGGTAGAAAGTGGGTTATAACGTTTTTTATTGTGAAAGGTAACTGATTTTGATGTTACCTTTTCTATTATTAATATACATATTATTCAAATAAAAATTAAAATATTTATTTGTCTTGATTCATTTTATTGGTTTTTATAAAGCTAATTGTCATGTTAAAGTTAACTTATTGTTTTAATAATAGTTATTAGTGATTAAAAATTAAATATATTTTAATGGATATAAAATATAACAATGGAATTAAATTTATGCTGGTGGAATATAGGAATATCTCCACCGACAAAATCAAAACAGAACGTCAAGACTGAAAAAGTTGGCTTAGCGAAAAAATATCTTGAAGAACTTATCATTAAAAAAACACTTGATATCATTGCGTTGAGTGAGGTTTCTGAAAACGAGAGCTACGCTTTTAAGCAGTTGGCGACTCAATTAAAAATGGGTTATATCGATCTCTCAGGAAAAATAGGACGGATTATTATTGATATATCATTAATATATCAAATGAATAAACTAGAGTTTATTTCAAGTAAGTTTTTAACTAAACTCCAGCCTGATAATAGAATGGTAAGGGTAGGCGTTGCTGTTGTATTTAAAGAAATCGAACATCAAAAAATAATCACCCTTTTTTTATCACATTGGCCATCAATATTAAGTGCTAATGATACAACTCGAGAAGTGGCAGCCGCAGGATTAAGAAGTAGTATTAATAAACTCTTTGAAAATAATGGAGATGATGTTCAGTTTATTTGTATGGGGGATTATAATATAGAGCCTTATTCTAATGCGATGCTTAATATATTGTATGCGACAAGAGATTATCATTTAATAAAAAAGAAAAGAAAACTATTATTTAACCCATTTTGGTATCTCTTATCTGATAAGAAGACTAATAATTTAGGTACATATTATTATAATTCCGCATCTATTAATCGTTGGTATGTGTTTGATCAAATGATTTTTTCTTCATCATTTTTATATGGAAAAGAAGATTGTTTTAAATTAGATCTTGAACAGCTTGATTTTTATCGCGTCCTAAATGATGATAATCACTGCCTTGATGATATCTTTTTTAAGAAATTTGATCATTACCCCATATTTTGTAGGATCTTCCATGAATGATGAACATAAGATATTCGAAAAAATAAAAGCTTCACTCAATAGAGCATCTTTTATTATTGATCTACGGAGTAAGATAGAAGATAAAATCAGTGCAGTGGTCAAAAAGCTAGAAGTGATCACCAATAATAAAGTTAAGGTATCATTTGAAGATAATAATAAAAGTAATATTCATTTTATAAATAGTGAGCGCCTTGTTTATATTAATAATGCTGATTTAAGTAAAGAGGATGGTTTTATACTATTTGGTTATAGCTTTAGTAAAATAAATGGCTTTCCTATTGAGATAGAAACGGAAATAGAATCTTTTCACGCAGAAGATATTGAAAATTTATTACATATTATTGTTAATATTATTGATAATGAGTCTATCAGGATCATCGAACTTACTCATCATACTATTTATAATAAATTGATTAATCACCAATAAAAAACTGGCACTGCTTTCGCAATGCCGGTTTTTATTCTTTTGAGGAAACTAGATGAATAATATTTTTTTATCTATTAAATGCAGAAGTCGTAGTGCTGCACCATTGGGCTTAATTTCGTTTCTTTCCCACTTCGAAACGCTTTCTTTAGTCATATTCAATATCAAAGCAAGGGAAGATTGAGAGATATTATTTTGCTCACGGATCCTTTTTATATCTTCACCTGTCATAGGGGTAGGATGTTTATACTTAGCTTGTAATTCTTTCGCTTTTATTCTGGCGGCAATACGTTTAGTTGTACTGCCATCAGTGACTCCTGCATCTTCCATTTCTTGTGCAAATTTTAGCATTTCTTTCATTTTATCAGTCATATTTAACCTCTGTTAAAAGGCCTAGTGCAATCATTTTATCTATTTTATTTTGATTTGCATTGAAGAGATCTTTTGCTAGATCTTTATAGGACTCAAGTTCATCATCTGTGATCTCTTTGGTTTTTTTAGAGCTTAAACTCGATTTTTTCCAACCATCAGCAAAGAATAAATTATTCCCTTGCTTATAAAATATAATTGTTCTAATTCCGCTACTTTTACCTTTTCCTTGGATACAGGCACGTTTCTTGATAACACCACCACCTAGATCTGCCTCAAATTGTCCTGCAAGGACTTCGGTAGCGATAGCTATTAGTTCTGCATTCGTAAGCGTTATTTTTGTGAAACTATTTTTGAACATCTTTGTTTTATAAATAACCATCACGTCCTCTGTGGTAGTTTTTACTATAGTAAATTTTATCACTCAATCATAGAATGTAAATGGGGATTTTTTAATCGTTTTTTATTTTTATTTTAATTTTAAGTAAAAAAACCGGCACTGCTTTCGCAATGCCGGTTTTATGTTGTTGTATGACTAAGCTTTATAACTTATTGTAAAACAGAAATATCAGCGACTTTTAAGAACAACTCGCGTAATTCATGTAGCATGGTTAAACGGTTGATACGAATTTCTTCGTCTTTATCCATTACCATCACTTTATCAAAGAAGTTATTCACAACATCACGTAAAGAGGCGAGTTCAACTAATGCTTCTTGGTATTTACGTTCAGCAAATAGAGGGGCTAGCTTATCTTGTAGCACAGAAAGATTAGCCGCTAGCTGAACTTCTTCAGGCGCTTTTAGCACCGAGGCTAATACTTTATCGTTGAGCTTAACATCTGCTGATTTTGCTAAGATATTAGAAACACGTTTATTGGCTTCGGCTAATGCAGCTGCTTCTTCTAAGGTTCGGAAGTAAGTAACGGCTTTTACACGAGCGTTAAAGTCAGCAGGTTGTGTTGGGCGGCGCGCTAATACCGCTTGAATAGTATCAATACTATAACCCAGCTCTTGATACCAAGCACGGAAACGACCTAGCATAAACTCTACGACATCACTGACGACATTTTTGTTCGTCAGTTTGTCACCATATAAGCGAGCCGCTTCTTGGGTTAATTCTTCAATATCTAATGGTAAATCTTGTTCAACAATAATACGTAGCACACCAAGGGCAGCACGACGTAAAGCGAAAGGATCTTTATCCCCTTTAGGATGTTGACCAATACCAAAGATACCTGCCAGCGTATCCATTTTTTCTGCTATAGCAACAGCACTTGCTACTGGGTTAGATGGTAGTGCATCACCTGCAAAACGTGGTTGATATTGCTCTTTTAATGCGACAGCAACTTCTTCATCTTCACCATCATGGCGAGCATAATGCATCCCCATAACCCCTTGGGTATCGGTGAATTCAAACACCATATTGGTCATTAAGTCACATTTTGATAATAAACCAGCACGTGTTGCTTTATTGACATCAGCACCCATTTTCTCAGCAATAAAACCGGCGAGAGCTTGAATACGGTCTGTTTTGTCGCGTAGAGAGCCTAAATCTTTTTGGAAAAGAACAGTTTCAAGGCGTGGTAAGTTATCTTCTAAACGCTGTTTTCGGTCAGTTTTAAAGAAGAATTCCGCATCCGCTAAACGAGGGCGAACCACTTTTTCGTTACCACTGATTATCTGTTGAGGATCAGAGGATTCAATGTTAGAAACGAAAATAAAGTGAGGTAATAGTGCACCTTGTTTATCGTAGACAGGAAAATATTTCTGATCGCCTTTCATGGTGTAAACCAATGCTTCAGCCGGAACTTCAAGGAATTTTTCCTCAAATTTTGCCGTTAACACCACAGGCCATTCAACTAATGAAGTGACTTCTTCAACTAGGTTGTCACTTAAATCAGCGACACCACCTAGTTTTTCAGCCGCAAGACGTGCATCATGAAGAATGATGGATTTACGGTTTTCGTAATCGGCAATGACCTTACCACGTTCATAAAGGATTTCAGGGTACTGGTTTGCATTATCGATAGTAAATTCAGCTTCACCCATAAAACGGTGGCCACGAATAATACGATCGCTTTGTACACCTAAGATTTCACCGTCAATGAGGGTATCACCCAATAATAAAGTAACAGTATGCACTGGACGCACAAAATGCGTTTCTTTATCACCCCAACGCATTAATTTAGGGATAGGCAGTTTTGCCAGTGCATTGCTTACCATACCAGCCAGTAGTTGGTTAACGGCTTCGCCTTTAACTTCAGCACGATAAAAGAGCCACTCACCTTTATCCGTTGATAAACGTTCAGCTTGATCAACAGTGATGCCGTTACCTCTAGCCCAACCTTCTGCGGCTTTAGTTGGCTTACCTTCAGCATCAAATGCTTGCGCTATAGCAGGGCCTCGTTTTTCAACGATCCTATCTGCTTGAGATTTTGCCATATTTGCCACTTTGATGGCTAAACGACGAGGAGCGGCAAACCAAGATACATCACCATGAGTAATATTGGCGTTATCCAGTTCAGCCGTAAAATGGGTCGCAAAAGATTCGGCTAAAGAACGAAGCGCTTTCGGCGGTAACTCTTCTGTGCCGATTTCCACAAGGAAAGTCTCAGTTGTCATAATAGCCTCTTACTTTTTACACATAGGGAAACCAAGCACCTCACGGGAAGCATAATAAGCTTCAGCGACGGCTTTGGTTAAAGTACGGATACGTAAAATATAGCGTTGACGCTCTGTAACAGAAATCGCTTTACGTGCATCCAATAAGTTAAAAGTGTGACCTGCTTTTAAGATACGTTCGTAAGCAGGTAAAGGCAGAGGTTTTTCTAACTCTAACAACTCACGAGCTTCTTTTTCATATTGTTCGAAACAAGAGAATAAGAAGTCAACATCTGCATATTCAAAGTTATAAGTTGATTGTTCTACTTCATTTTGGTGATAAATATCGCCGTAAGTGGTTTTACCTAATGGGCCATCACACCAAACTAAGTCATAAACGCTATCAACGCCTTGAATGTACATTGCCAGACGCTCTAAACCGTAAGTAATTTCGCCAGTGACGGGTTTACACTCTAATCCGCCAACTTGTTGGAAATAGGTAAATTGCGTCACTTCCATGCCGTTGAGCCAAACTTCCCAGCCTAATCCCCAAGCACCTAATGTTGGGTTTTCCCAGTTATCTTCAACAAAACGAATATCATGGATAGTAGGATCTAATCCTAATTCTCTTAAAGAGCCAAGATAAAGCTCTTGGATGTTATCCGGTGATGGCTTGATGATAACTTGGAATTGGTAATAGTGCTGTAGACGGTTAGGGTTTTCACCGTAACGTCCGTCAGTTGGACGGCGTGATGGTTGAACATAAGCCGCTGCAATAGGCTCTGGGCCTAATGCTCGTAAACAGGTCATTGGGTGTGAGGTACCTGCTCCTACTTCCATATCTAATGGTTGAACAATGGTACAGCCCTGACGAGCCCAATAATCCTGTAATGTCAGGATCAGCCCCTGAAAGGTTTTGGTATCAAACTTTTGCATGTTATATCCGCATGGCGATACATAGAATAAAAAGAAAGGTTTCAGTATACCTTCTAGACGAAAGATATACAGCAAGGAATACGGGCAATTTTCTCTTGATCAAAAAAATAGTGCCTTAATCGTTGTTATGACTATGCTCAAATAGCCAGAATGATTTTTTCTTAGTCTATTTACATGTGTTTTTATACAGTATATAAAGAGCGATATCAATTGTATGAATAACACCTATAAAGAACAAGGAATGTAGCAAATGAATAAACAACGTTGTGATTGGGTAACTCAAGATCCTGAATATCTCGCATACCATGATAATGAATGGGGAAAACCACAGCGAGATAAATACAAACTTTTTGAGATGATCTGCCTTGAAGGACAACAGGCAGGTTTGTCGTGGTATACCGTATTAAAGAAAAGAGCGGGATTTCGTCGTTGCTTTTTTGATTTTCGTCCTGAAAAAATAGCACTAATGACTGAAAAAGATGTGGAAACACTACTACAAGATCCGTCTATTATTCGTCATCGTGGCAAAATTAACGCCATTATCAATAATGCGCGTGCCTTTTTAGCGATGGAAGCTCAGGGTGAAGATTTCAGTGAATTTATTTGGCAATTTGTTGATGGAAAACCCATTGATAACCAGTGGCAGACTATTTCACAGGTTCCTGCTTTTACTGAAATTTCAGATGATATGGCTAAGGCGTTAAAGAAAAAAGGGTTTAAATTTGTTGGTACCACCACCTGTTATGCATTTATGCAAGCAGTAGGCATGGTTAACGATCATATACTCTGTTGTTTTTGTCGGCAATCTCAGCCGGAAAGTAGTATTAAATAGAAGAATACTAGTTTAGTTATCTTTAATTGGATTTAAAACTGAATTTATATTTCAATATTGGTTTTAAGGTTGGTGTTGATATTTAAGTATACATCTGTTAACGGTTGATGCTGAGTCCGGCTCACGGTATGGTGTTTATCTAATGAAAAACGACAAAGAAGATCCTGCAAAGATGACTCAACTATCACGATTTGGGCAAAAATTTGCTCGCCACTCAGGTATTTCTCGCTTGATGCAAGACTTAAATGAAGGAATACGTACACCAGAAGCGGTGATGTTAGGAGGAGGAAATCCTGCCCATATTCCTGAGATGGACAGCTATTTTCACCAATTATTACAAGAGATGGTGAATAATGGCTCATTAAGTGATGCCGTATGTAATTACGATGGGCCACAAGGTAAAGATGCGATGCTCAACGCCTTGGCTATTTGTTTAAAAGAAAAATTAGGATGGAATATTTCCGCTAAAAATATTGCGCTTACTAACGGCAGTCAAAGTGCTTTCTTTTATCTTTTTAATTTACTCGGTGGCCAATCTGCTGAGGGTAAAAAGCGCAAAATTCTTTTTCCTATCGCTCCGGAATATATTGGATATGCCGATGCCGGATTAGAAGAAGATTTGTTTGTTGCGAATAAACCCACTATTGAAATGCTACCTGATGGACAATTTAAATATCATGTAGATTTTGAACATTTAACGATAGGTGATGATATTGGTGCTATTTGTGTTTCTAGACCAACAAATCCAACAGGTAATGTGATCACTGATGATGAAGTAAAAAAGCTGGATGCCTTAGCGAAAAAACATGATATCCCACTGATTATTGATAATGCTTACGGCGTGCCCTTTCCGGGGATTATTTTTTCCCAAGCAACTCCCCACTGGAATGATAACACCATTCTTTGTATGAGCCTCTCTAAGCTAGGATTACCGGGGGCTCGTTGTGGCATTATTATCGCTAATGAAGAGCTTATTACTGCAATCACGAATGTGAATGGCATTATTAGTCTTGCCCCTGGAGGTATTGGCCCTGCGATGGCATTAGAAATGCTCAAACGTGATGATTTAATGCGATTATCCCAAGAGATAATTAGATCTTTTTATCATCAACGAGTACTTGAAACTATTGATATTATTCGTCGCTATCTACCTAAAGAGCGTTGCCTTATCCATAAACCAGAAGGGGCTATTTTCTTGTGGCTTTGGTTTAAAGATTTACCAATCTCAAGTGAAGAACTCTATCGGCGTTTAAAAAAACGTGGTGTATTGATGGTTCCTGGTCACTATTTCTTTCCAGGCTTAGAAGAGTCGTGGCAACATGCACATCAATGTATGCGAATGAATTATGTACCAGAGCCTGCATTAATTGAAAAAGGAATAAAGATCCTATCGGAAGAGATAGAACGATGCTTATCGCCAGAATAAATAAGTAATAAAAATGCCCCTTCAGCGAGAAGAAGGGGCAAAGACAATAACGAGGACTTTTGAGCATAAGTTTGACGGAAAGAAATTGATTACTAAAAGTTAGCAATCCGTCTCAATCTAAATTTCTTAGCACGAGCGCTATTAAAACAGATAATAATAAAATCGATGGCTTAAATAAGCCCCTTTTAAGCCCTTTATTATCCTTCTGTAAAGTGAAATTAAGCATTTGATAACAAATTGACTGCAACCATTTAATATATCTATTAAATTCGCTACAAAGCCCAAATAATCAGTGCCATTAGTTGTGGCGTGATGATACGTAAAAACATAGCTAAAGGATAAACCGTGGCATAAGAAAGTGCGGCAGCACCGCTATTTTGATGAATAGAATTAGCGAATGCTAGAGCGGGAGGATCAGTCATCGAGCCCGCAAGTACGCCACAAAGGGTAAGGTAATTTAACTTAAAAACGAGACGAGCCATTATACCGACTATCAATAATGGGAGTAGTGTGATCGCGATACCATAGCCAATCCAACTTAACCCTTGTCCATATATTAAGGTATCAATAAACCCACCACCGGAATTAAGGCCAACCACAGCTAAAAACATGACGATCCCGAGTTCACGTAGTGCAAGATTAGCACTTGGGGGCATAAACCAATAGAGTTTCCCGAAAGTACCAATACGGCCTAAAATCAAGGCCACGATCAGTGGCCCGCCAGCAAGACCTAATTTTAGTGCAACAGGGATCCCCGGAATAAAAATAGGGATAGAGCCTAATAAAACCCCTAAACCAATGCCAATAAAAACAGGCAACATCTGTACTTGTTCTAATTTTTGTCGTGCATTACCCAAAAGTACTGTAATTGCTTCTATGGCCCCAGGTCTACCCACAACATTTAAAATATCGCCAAACTGTAGCATACTGTTATTACTAGGAATTAATTCAATTCCTGCTCGATTTAATCGTGTGATAACAACATCATATTTTCTTTTTAAATCGAGATCTTTTAATCGTTTACTCAATACTGAGTCATTCGTGACAACAATGCGCACAGATTGTAATTGATGGGTTGAGGTAGAAAGTGAAGCATCTACTTCTTCGCCTAAAATAAGGCGAACCTTATTGAGATCTTCTCTTGAGCCGACAATATGCAGTAAATCGCCTAACTGAATAATAGTGGAAGGCATCGGAACCATAATATCGTCGCCACGTTTCAAACGTGAACAGACAAGGGCATCTTCATTGAGTAGTGGGATATCTTGCATTAATAAGCCATCTAAATTGGGATTGCGAATGGCAATGTTAATGGTATGCAGTGTCTCTTTAGTGCTGTTTTGCTGATGGTTAAAGTGTTTTGCTTCTCGCTCTATATTGATTTTAAATAGCACGCGAATAAACCACATGACCAAAAGAATGCCACAAATTCCCATGGGGTAAGCCATAGCATATCCCATTCCCATTTGACTGATTATGGCTGGATCAATATTAAGGTCGGTGAGGATTTGTTGCCCTGCACCTAATGAAGGCGTGTTCGTTACCGCTCCGGAAAAAATGCCAAGAATAATGGGTAGTGGCACATTAAATAAGTGATAAATAAAGGCTGTTACTAGTGAACCAAGTAAAATAATCAAAATGGCAAAGGCATTGAGCTTAAGCCCAGATACACGTAAAGAAGAGAAAAAACCGGGGCCGACTTGGATACCAATGGTATATACAAAGAGGATAAGGCCGAATTCTTGAATAAAATGGAGTATCTGTGTGTTGAGCACCAGTCCATAACGTTGAGCTAAATGGCCGACAATGATCCCTCCAAACAGCACTCCGCCAATTCCTAAACTGACCCGATAGATTTTAACGTTACCTATCCAAAGTCCTAAGGCGCCTGCTAATGACAACATCACCATTGTTAATGCAATATCACTCATAAAACAGATCCTATGCCAAGTGAAATAGCCAAGTAACTTACTAGCTAAAACGATACATCTAGTTTGCCAAAAAGATAAAAAAACGCTGTGTCTTATTGCACAAATTCAGCATATATAACGATCAAAAAAATAAAAAAGATAAATATTTAGTTAAAATATTTATTTAAAATGAATAGGGTTGAATTTTAATATCAGTGAAACATAATAATTTATAACATCAGAATTATTATATAAAATGAGTTTATTTTTAGATTAAATTAATTACCTGTGTTATTAAAAATAAACCCCTTAGATCTTCTTTTTCTTGTCCTAACAAGGAAAACAGGTTTAACTATGTAATAAAGGTGTTTAACCCTAACGGCTTTTTATAGGTGCTCTATGAGATCCATAATCATTAACAAGTTAATACTAGCGACGTTTATGCTATCACTGACAGGGTGCTCAAGTGTTATGACGCATGCAGGCCCTAATAACGAGCTTTATTCAGGAACAAAAAATAACGTTAATATGCTTTCTGATGATGAAACAGGGTGGGCAATGAAACCGTTAGTTATTCTTGATCTTCCTTTTAGTGCGTTATTAGATACTTTATTGCTTCCTTATGATTATTATACACAACATGATGACAACAGTGATAATTCACCTAAAGAAAGGATAAAAAAATTAGGTAGCACTAATGATACACTTAATACTGGAAATAAAACCTAATTATTATAAATAAGACTAAATATAATCACTTATTTATTATTTAGTCATTATTTATATTTATTTTTTTGCTGTAGCTTCTTTTGGACCAAACATCTTGTTAAGGTTATCAAGCTCTTGCATTCCTTTTTCACAAATTGCTTTTTGCTCTTTTAGGGTGGAAGAACTGATCAACTTTTTATTTTGTTCAAAATTACCTTTTATTTCAGGCATGTTCTGTTTTAAGTCATCTCTTGTAGCAATATATTGTAAGAATTTATCGGCTTCTTTAAAGTAAACCCGACAAGTTTGTGATGTAGCCGCTTGGACTGAAAATGTGGTGACGAATAAAAGTAATGTGCTAATGCCCCAACGTGATTTCATGCTCTAAATTCACCTAACTGATTTGACATAAGGTAATTATATAAAAAGTGCATGAAATAAACGATAACAATAAAGAATAAATTTGTCATTTTTCATGATGTTTTCTGATAACTGTAAAGAAAAATAGCTGTTTCATATAACTTAAGTAAAAGTAGGGTTTATGATGCGGTTAATTTCAGCAATAGTGCTAATAAAAAGTTAAAAATCAGTCGTTTTGGTTGAAAACCATACGAACAGTTGGGAGATAAGAAAAAAGTATTGACGCTTTGGCTTTCTGGCAGTAAGATGCACCTCGTTTTCGGCGAGTAGCGCAGCCTGGTAGCGCAACTGGTTTGGGACCAGTGGGTCGGAGGTTCGAATCCTCTCTCGCCGACCATATTTAGAAACCCCGCTTTTTTAAAGCGGGGTTTTGTCGTTTTAAGGCATCTCTTTATAAATAATCGCTTATGATTTTTTACTCTCTGATCTGATAAGTCGACATAGTTGCATTATTGGTAACTGTGTAGGTAAGTCAGAGTAAAAAGACGGTTTTTATAAATCTTTTTTGTTTCTCTTTACATATACATAGCACTCCTATTTCCGGTGATAAGAGTGTAAATTGAATGCGTATTGAGTTGTCTATTTTAATCTATTGTATTTTATGGTGTTGTGCTTTTTTTTCTGTAGCGAATGAAAGTCATATCGATCCCCCTGTACCAGTAGATTTACCGACAGAAACACAACTTAGAGATCAATTACTACAACAAAATGACAATGTCTCTTTAGTGAACTTAGCGCCACAAAATAAAAGGGAATTTATCACACCTTCTGTACATTGTTTTTCAATCAAACAGGTAAAACTCCATCATCTCGATGAGTTTTCTTCCCCATCACTGCAACGCCAAGTGGCAAAATGGCAAGCTGAATTAGTTGGGCATTGTCAGTCACAGGCATTGTTAGAACAAGATATCAATATTCTGAATGCGCTGCTTTATGATGCAGGTTATGTGACCAGTGAGGTGGGTAAAGTTGATCTTTATGCCGATGACGAGGTATTGGATATCACATTAAATGTCGGGAGAGTGCAAGACATTGTTTCCGAAGCCCCGACAGATAAACGCTATTTGATTTCACAGGCAGTGCCTGTCAAAAAAGGTGATGTTTTAAACGTTAAAGATATTGAACAGGGGGCTGACAATTTCAGATCCCGTCCTAATAGTAATGTCAAAATTCAGATAGAACCCTCGTCAAAAGAACATGAATCCATTATTTCTCTTTCTCAAGTGGGGAAAAGGACAATGGCAGGCTCGGTATCGATTGATAATAAGGAGCAGAAAATTTACGGAGATCTATTTGGCACTACAAGGCTAAGCTTTGGTAATCTAGCGCAACTTAACGATACTTTAATGGTTATTCTTTCAAGTCAACTCGATACCTTAAAATCAAGAGGCATCAAAAAGCAGATCTTTTTATGGCAAGTACCTTATCATTATTGGCGTGCGACATTATTTGGTTATGATATTGGTTCAAAAATGAGAGTCTCTGAAGTGACAAAAGAGTTACAAAAAACGCGTCAACAGCTTCTTTCTTTTGAGATCCAGCGCCAATTTAGACCTTCAACACAGCGTACGGTGACTTTAAGTGGTGGAATACAATATTACACTTATCGCAATGAAGTGTCAGGCTATCGCTTATCAGTCCATGAGCGTCGCAGTCCTTATATTAATGCGGGTATTGAGCAAAATTATCGCTTTATGAGAGGGGGTTTCCTTAATACAAAATTTCATTATAAGCAGAGTGTTTTTATTCCTGGCGCAAGACTATCACCAATAGATTCCCTTAATGGTGTACCCATTTTTAATCTTAATTTTGATGCATTAATTCCTTTTAAAATCACTTCACAGCAATTTTTTTATCAACCAGAAATGATATTTCAACTGACTCGCTCAGATATTGATGGATTACTTGATAAAGCAACCATTGGTGGTCTGTATAGCGTGTATGGTTTTGAGTCCGGCAAAGGTTATTCTGATGCCAATCAGTTTGTTTCCCGGCATAAGGTTACTTGGCTTACACCCTTGAATAACCAAATGCTATTTTCCGCCATAGATTATGGTTCCGTTTCAGAAGATAGAAAAAATATTTTTTATAATAAAAATAAATATTTAGTTGGTGCGGCAATAGGATTAGAAGGTAGCTTTAAGAAACTAAGTTATCAGTTAGTATGGAGCATACCGTTATCAGCCCCTTCTAGTCGAGAAGCAACAGGATCGCAGTTTAATTTTAATACCCAATTTAACTTCTGATTATGGTGATTTATTTTATATTTTTTACTACTGTTTTTATAAATTATTTAATAAATAACTATAGATTATTGGCTTATATAGCATACTAGTAGTCAAAGAGAGAAAAAGGTATTTTTCTCTCTTTGGATTAACGGAGTATTGCGCTGATTATCTTCTATATACTGGTGTTATTCTTCGCTACTAACAGAATAAACCACCCACTTCTTTGTTTCATTTCAATATATTCGTTTAATATTTAAGCGTTCAATCACAAAATATCGTTTTTTTTAAAATAGTCATTTAACTTAAGACTTACTTAATGTGTGGTTTAATTCTCTACCATTAAATCAATTTGTCCAATTTTTATCCTGTAATTGTTTGGTATTTGTTTTGTTTATGTTTGCAACTTGTTCATTTTGGCGTAAAGCCCCTTATTGACGGAAACGAATACAGTTGGTTAATTGAACAATGACAAAATAAAAAGGTATTCCGTTTTTAAACAGGAAACCAAAAAACACAACAGAATAATGACGGAGAATAATGATGAGAAGCTCCAAAAAACAGACAGGGTTGCTAACCGCTACAATCGGCTTACTCGCTTTGGCTATTTCAGCAGGTGTGCAAGCGAAAACATTAGTGTACTGTTCAGAAGGCTCACCGGAAGGATTTAACCCCCAACTATTTACCTCAGGTACGACTTATGACGCAAGCTCAGTACCGCTTTATGATCGCTTAGTTGAGTTTAAACTCGGCACCACTGAAATTACTCCCGGCTTAGCTGAAAGTTGGGAAGTGAGCGATGATGGTAAGGTGTATACTTTCCATTTACGTAAAGGGGTTAGTTGGCATAGCAACAAAGAGTTTAAGCCCACTCGTGAATTTAACGCAGATGATGTGATATATACATTTATGCGTCAAATGGACCCAAATCATCCTTATCATAAAGTCTCTGGTGGAAGTTATGAATATTTCACTGGGATGGATATGAATAACATGATCGAGAAGATCGAAAAAGTGGATGACAATACGGTTCGTTTTGTACTTACCCGTTCAGAAGCGCCTTTCTTGGCTGATATGGCAATGGACTTCGCATCTATTCTTTCTGCCGAGTATGCAGATAATATGATGAAAGCAGGGACTCCTGAGAAAGTGGATCTCAATCCTATTGGTACGGGACCTTTCCAACTGCAACAATATCAAAAAGACTCACGTATTCTTTATAAAGCGAATGATAAATATTGGGGGAAAAAACCTGATATAGATCGTTTAGTTTTCTCTATTACGCCAGATGCCTCAGTTCGTTATGCCAAATTACAAAAGAACGAATGTCAGGCAATGCCTTACCCAAATCCTGCTGATATCGCCAAGATGAAACAAAATAAAGATATCCAGCTACTGGAACAACCCGGATTAAACGTGGGGTATATCTCTTTTAATGTGGAGAAAAAACCGCTTGATAACCAAAAAGTACGTCAAGCATTAAGTATGGCGGTGAATAAAGACGCCATTATTGAAGCTGTCTATCAAGGTGCAGGCCAGAAAGCGAAGAATCTTATTCCACCGACAATGTGGGGTTATAACGATGATATCGTTGATTATGAATATAACCCGGAAAAAGCCAAAGCATTGCTAAAAGAGGCTGGCCTTGCAGATGGCTTTACTATCGATTTATGGGCGATGCCTGTGCAACGGCCATATAACCCTAATGCCCGCCGTATGGCTGAAATGGTACAAGCTGACTGGGAAAAAATTGGTGTGAAAACCAAGATCGTCAGTTATGAGTGGGGTGAATATCTGAAACGTGCTAAATCAGGTGAACACCAGGCTGTGATGATGGGCTGGACGGGAGATAACGGTGATCCTGATAACTTTTTTGCCACACTGTTTAGTTGTGCTGCGAAAGAGCAAGGCTCTAATTACTCGAAATGGTGTTATAAGCCGTTTGAAGATCTGATCCAGCCTGCGCGGATCACGGCAGATCACGATAAGCGTGTTGAGTTATATAAACAAGCTCAAGTGGTGATGCATGACCAAGCGCCAGCACTGATTATTGCTCACTCCACGGTATATGAACCAATCAGTAAAAAAGTAGAGAACTATGTGGTCGACCCATTAGGTAAACACCACTTTAATAATGTCTCTCTAAAATAGTCGTGATATTAACGAGCTGAGTTATCTTTACCACGGTACTTCTCTGAGCGTTTAGAGAAGTACCGCTATCCAATAATAATCAATACATTCAGTACACTGTGAGCGCAGGGGCTTTCCCCTGATTTATCAGCGCTATCTTTTAGCTGATGTGTAAAAAGAGAATTAGGATATGCTGCAATTTATCCTTCAGCGTTTGGGGCTCGTGATCCCAACGTTTATCGGAATTACGTTATTAACCTTTATTTTTGTCCATCTTATTCCGGGTGATCCGGTCATGATTATGGCGGGAGAGCGTGGGTTATCACCAGAGCGTCACGCTTATTTAATGGCGGAATTAGGACTAGATAAACCACTATGGCAACAATATTTAAATTACCTTAACGGCATTATGCACGGTGATTTAGGTATTTCACTAAAAAGTCGTATTCCTGTCTGGGATGAATTTTTGCCACGATTTAAAGCAACCTTAGAGCTAGGTATTTGTGCCATGATTTTTGCTGTTTCAGTGGGCATTCCCGTTGGGGTGCTTGCGGCAGTAAAACGAGGTTCTATTTTTGATCATACGGCAATCAGTGTGTCACTTGCAGGATATTCTATGCCTATCTTCTGGTGGGGGATCATGCTGATTATGCTCGTTTCAGTGAAGCTTGATCTAACACCTGTATCAGGCCGATTGGCGGATAGTGTCTTTCTAGATGATAGCTATCCACTAACGGGATTTATGTTGATTGATACGCTCTTTTGGGGGGAAGAAGGTGATTTTCTCGATGCGCTACACCATATTATTTTACCGGCCATTGTGCTTGGGACTATTCCATTAGCGGTTATTGTGCGCATGACGCGTTCGGCAATGTTGGAAGTATTGGGAGAAGATTATATTCGCACTGCCAGAGCAAAAGGATTAAGTCGTGCACGAGTGATTTTGATCCATGCATTACGTAACGCAATGTTACCTGTTGTGACGGTGATTGGTTTACAAGTTGGTACGATGCTAGCCGGAGCGATACTGACAGAAACTATTTTTTCATGGCCGGGGTTAGGTCGCTGGTTAATTGATGCTCTACAACGTCGAGACTACCCTGTTGTTCAAGGGGGAGTATTGCTCATTGCCACTATGATCATTTTCGTGAATCTATTAGTGGATGTGCTATATGGCATTGTTAACCCACGTATCCGTCATAAGAAATAAGGAGTGCATCATGGCTGAAAATAACGTAACACCGGTCATTAGTGCACCGGTGCCAATGACCCCCTTTCAAGAGTTTTGGCACTATTTCAAACAAAATAAAGGGGCGGTTGTTGGCTTAATTTATATTGTCATTATGCTGTTGATAGCTGCCCTTGCAGGCGTTTTAGCGCCTCATGCACCCAATGAGCAGTTTCGTGAGTTTCTTCTAACGCCCCCAGTATGGCAAGAAGGAGGAAGCTGGAGTTTTATTTTAGGCACTGATGATGTTGGGCGGGATATTCTCTCTCGCTTAATGTATGGTGCGCGCCTTTCATTACTCGTTGGTTGCATTGTCGTTATACTTTCGCTGATTTTAGGCATTATTTTAGGTTTAATGGCTGGCTATTTTGGTGGCATCGTTGATATCGCCATTATGCGCGTAGTCGATATTATGCTGGCATTACCCAGTCTTTTATTAGCATTAGTGTTAGTGGCTATTTTTGGGCCTTCGATTATTAATGCTTCAATCGCTTTAACCTTTGTTGCCCTACCTCATTATGTTCGACTGACGCGTGCGGCAGTGTTAACAGAAATTAACCGTGATTATGTTGTGGCGTCTCGTGTTGCGGGAGCAGGCTCTATACGCCAAATGTTTATCAATATCTTGCCTAACTGCCTTGCTCCTTTAATTGTGCAAGCCTCTTTAGGTTTTTCTAATGCCATCTTAGATATGGCTGCCTTAGGTTTTTTGGGAATGGGCGCACAGCCACCGACACCAGAATGGGGAACTATGTTATCTGATGTGCTGCAATTTACCCAAAGTGCATGGTGGGTAGTGACTTTTCCGGGGTTAGCTATTTTGTTGACGGTTTTAGCCTTTAACTTAATGGGTGACGGTCTACGAGATGCACTCGATCCAAAATTAAAGCAGTAACGGAGTAAGAGCATGGCGTTATTAAATATAAATCAATTATCAGTTCACTTTGGTGATGAAGATACTCCGTTTAAAGCGGTAGACCGGATCAGTTATCAAGTAGAAGAAGGTCAAGTGGTGGGCATTGTTGGCGAGTCAGGCTCAGGGAAATCAGTCAGTTCATTAGCGATTATGGGACTTATTGATTTTCCCGGTCGAGTATCAGCACAAGCCTTACAATTTGATGGACGTGATCTAATGCAAATTTCTGAATCTGAACGTCGTGATTTGGTTGGTGCTGAGGTTGCCATGATATTTCAAGATCCGATGACAAGCCTTAACCCTTGTTTTACGGTCGGTTATCAAATTATGGAGGCCCTCAAAGTTCATCAAGGAGGAAGTCATCGTACGCGTAAACAGCGGGCGATTGATCTATTAACGCTGGTGGGTATTCCTGATCCCGCATCACGTTTAAATGTTTATCCTCATCAACTGTCGGGTGGAATGAGCCAAAGGGTAATGATTGCGATGGCAATTGCTTGCCAACCTAAATTATTGATTGCTGATGAGCCAACCACTGCGCTTGATGTCACCATTCAAGCGCAAATTATCGAGCTATTACTTGAATTACAAAAACAAGAAAATATGGCGTTAGTGTTAATTACTCATGATTTGGCATTAGTCGCAGAAGCTGCAGATACCATTATTGTGATGTATGCAGGGCAAGTTGTTGAATCAGGCTTCGCAACAGAAATTTTCAAAGCGCCTCGCCATCCTTATACCCAAGCTTTATTAAAAGCATTACCTGAATTTGCGAGTGATAAAGCTAGGCTTGAGTCATTACCGGGCGTGGTTCCGGGACGTTATGATAGACCGATGGGATGCTTACTTAATCCTCGTTGCCCCTATGCACAGGATACTTGTTTTCAAATAGAGCCCGAATTGAAAGAGATAGGTAAACATCGAGTGAAATGTCATACACCATTGGATGATACAGGGAGACCAACATATGGCTAATGTTAATCCGAATACTGCAGTGCCTTTATTAAAAGCGGTTAATCTTGCCAAATATTACAGCGTTAAAGGTGGACTTTTTACAAAGGAAAAAACCGTTAAGGCACTAGATGGCGTCTCTTTTGAGCTCGAGCGAGGAAAAACGTTAGCCGTGGTTGGGGAGTCTGGCTGTGGTAAGTCTACCTTAGGTCGATTATTAACGATGATTGAAGTACCAACCTCAGGAGAGCTTTCATATCAAGGGCAAAATTTATTAGTTAAAGATAAATCAGCGGAAAAATTACGGCGCCAAAAGATCCAAATTGTCTTTCAAAATCCTTATGGATCATTAAATCCACGCAAGAAAGTGGGGCAAATATTAGAAGAGCCTCTATTAATTAATACCACGTTAAGTGCACAAGATCGTAAAGAAAAAGTACTTTCTATGATGGCGAAAGTAGGTTTAAAGGCTGAGCACTATAGTCGTTACCCGCATATGTTTTCAGGAGGACAACGCCAACGTATTGCTATCGCCCGTGGTTTAATGCTTGAACCTGATATTGTGGTTGCTGATGAGCCTGTATCTGCCCTAGATGTTTCTGTGCGAGCTCAGGTGCTTAATTTAATGATGGATCTCCAGCAAGAAATGGGACTTTCTTATGTTTTTATTTCCCATGATCTTTCCGTTGTTGAACATATTGCAGATGAAGTGGTGGTGATGTATTTAGGGCGCTGTGTTGAAAAGGGCACTAAAACACAGATATTTGAAAACCCACAACATCCTTACACCCAAGCGTTATTATCAGCAACACCAAGATTAACACCGACATTAAGGCGAGAGAGAATTAAATTAACGGGTGAATTACCTAGTCCGTTAAATCCACCACCAGGATGTGCTTTTGCTGCTCGTTGTCGGCGCGCATTTGGAATGTGTACACAATTACAACCGACTTTAAAAGAGTATCATGGGCAGTTGATTGCTTGTTTTGCCGTAGAGCAAGATCATGGCCAGTTTTAATCAATAGGTTGATAGATAGAATTTATAAAATAAGAACAATGATATTATATGTTGTTCTTATTTTTATATGACTAGCGTTTCTTATTATTTAGTCTCCCTTTAAATTTACTAAATAAAAGGGACGTTATGTTTTATAAAAAATTGCCATTATTAAATCTTCTAGTCATCTCTATTTCATTTGCTTTTATGCATAATAGTGCAGTAGCCAATAACGTTATTGTAGATGCAGGAAAACCTGAAAAAACAACAGTGAGCAAGAATGGAGATGGTTCAGAAACTATTTCTATCAATAAAGCAAACGATATAAATTTATCAGTTAACTATTTTGAACAATTTAATGTTGGAAAAGAAGGCGTTCATATTGATAATAGCGAAGTAAAAGCAAAAGTTATTCTTAACGAAGTAACTTCAAAAAAAACGAGTTCATTAGAGGGGAAAATCTCTGTTTTAGGACAAAATGCAGATTTGATTATCGCCAATCCAAATGGAATTGATTGCTACGGGTGTCAATTTTCAGGTTCAGATAAGGTGATGTTAATTTCAGGGAAATTAGATAGCATTAGAGGCGAAAAATTTTACTTATCAGATGGTTATGTTAATCTAAATAATATTAATAATGCCAATGAAAAACAAACGATCAATGTTTTTTCTAATCGTATTAATATATTGGGTAAAAATAAAATCCCATTGTTTAATGTGATCAATGGCTATGAAATGGTTAGTTTTGTTGGTTATGTTTGGAAAGGTGAACAAGAAAAAGTACTATCTAAAGATAACCAAGAAGGTCTCTCTATTTTAGAAAATAGTTCATTAAAAACGGATCTTTTCTCTTTACAGGGTGGCGTTTTTAATCTTGATGGAAATCTAATCACTAAAAAAATCAATATTATTCGTAATAAAGAAATTAATGCTAATGAAAAATCAATATTCGCAATTATTAATAAAGAAAATGAATTTAGAGCATATAATGAAGTAGATCTAATGTTCATGTTAGCATCTATGAAGTTATATTTACTTGAAAGAGATACAAAAAAATCAGCTGAAATAGCATTAGAATTAGAGGCATTAGAAGAAAAAATAATGGAGTTAGATCCTAATAATATATATATACATAAAAATAAACTAAAGAAAATAAGAAAACTAGCTACTGAAGCTAGGAGAGTTGCTGATCAACAGCAAGCAGAATATAACAAGATCCAGAGTGCTGTTCTTAAAATCGATGAAGCTAAACAAGCAGAAAAAAGAAAGTTGGAGGCTGAAGGTAAAGAAATAGGAACAGCACTTCAGTATATAGAAAGTGACAATATTAACTTTAAAGGTATACTAGCTATTATAAATAGCGAAGTTTTATTTAATGCGAGAAATATTAATGTTGATATTGATAAAACAACTTCTTATGTCAGAAATTCTGGTGTCTCATTTAATGCCCATCAAGATAATAACTACTCGGGTGGATTTGGTCTGAGAAATAGCAGTATCAGATTTTTAGGTTATCGAAATATTCCGATAGGAGATGGTAACGACGATAATAGCTTAAATAAAAATAAGCTTAATGATATTAATTTAAATAAACTATCTATACTTGGTTTTGGTCAGATTTTTGCACATGGAGACAACATAAATATAACAGATGTTAAATTTAAAGAAACTCTTTCAGATGATGGATTAAGTAAAACTTATATAGATTTGATAGCTGATAATGAAATTAATATTAAAGGTCAGTTTAAACCTTTTTTAATTAATGAATATAACTTATTTAAGTTCGCTAACAAGATAACCGAGAATGATAAGGCTATTTTCGATATTAACCCACATGAAATTAAATAATTTAAATGATGATATTTAATAATAACAATTAAAAGAGTAATAAAATTATCATCTAAAAAAGATGAATATTATCTGGTTATTTGTGTTTATAGCCAGATAATTCTTTTTATTGATTTTAACCTGAGTAGAGATGCAGGCTTTAGTGTGTTTTTTCTTTATTGATTGTGATACATAATCGAAAAAATACAGTATAATCACCGTTGTTCAAGCATGGTTACTGGAAATAGCACTGATGAAACCTCATCTCAAACGTTCACTAACAATTAAACAGATGGCTGCTGTTGCAGGTGTCACGTTGGTGACTATTGCTATTTTTATTAGTATTCAGCTTGTTTATTTGATTGATCAACGCCGAGAAGATTATCAAAATCAGCTATTTAATGCGGCAGTCAGTATACAACAACCGCTAGCTGATGCGCTATTGCGTTCAGATTTAAATGATGCCAAACAACTGATCATTAGTTTAAAAACGACCGGGGTACTGGGTAAAGCGATTGTGACACAACCCGAAAATGTTCAGGTGATGAACTTAGATTTTGCACCGAAAAAATCAGTTTCTCAATTTTCACGTTGGCTGTTTGGCATCCCTGTTGAAGTGACTATCCCTTTACAGCCTTTAGGTATTACCTCCGCTGACGATAAAGCCTATACCAGTCATCTTATTTTACAGGCAGATACTAACCGTTTTTATCGTTTTGCGAGTAATACTGTCGCACTGATGTTGACGACTTATTTATTAATGGGTCTTATCCTCACTATTGCAATTAGCTGGTGTATTAATCGTATTATGGTAAAACCGTTGCGCCACATTGCTGTGACTCTTAATAAAAGTAATCAGGTTTCGATGTTGTCGTGTTCAGAATCTCATCGTGATGATGAGATTGGTTTGCTGATTAAAGGATATAATCAACAAAAATCTGATCAAAAAGAGTCAGATATCTGAACCTTCTTACACCACTATGACTCTAATCACGTGAGTGATTTTATTTTAGCGTTCTGTGGTGATAAAGATGACAACGCAACATACAGACATTTTATATCTAACATGTCTTCCGGCATTTATTGTTAAACCTCATAAGTGGTTTAATACCAAGGATTAATAAAACAGAGGTTCACATGCAGGGTGCAATGACACGAATTTTATTGGGAAGCGTTATGTTCAGCGCTGCTATTTGTCAGGTTCAAGCTGAAGCACTGCAGCCTGATCCTGCTTGGCAAGAAGGGCGACTCGCAAATGGTTTCCAATGGCAAATTTTACAAACACCACAACGCCCAAATGATAGGATCCAAATTCGCTTATTAGTGAATACGGGCTCTTTATCAGAAAAGCGCAGTGAAACAGGGTTTTCATCTCTGGTGTCAAAACTGAATGTGTTAGAAAACACCGGATTAACACCAGAAAAACGCGATAATCTTTGGAAAAATGCATTCGATCCTGATTATCCATTGCCACCGATGATCGTCTCTTATGACTTTACGGTTTATAACTTAAGCTTGCCCAATAACCAGCCTGAATTATTAAAAGATGCCTTTGCATTATTGGCGGGTATAGCAAAACCGGCACAATATACAGAAGATGCGGTTCGAAATGCGATTCAATCACCGCTTCCGGTGGTGACTTTTCCCGCTAATATTGATGATCCTATCTGGCGTTCACGTCTAGAAGGCTCAAATCTAAAAGGCCATAATCCAGGTAAACCGGTTAATCATTCGGTAAATACAAAAGAGTTATCAGATTATCAACAGCGTTGGTATACCCCAGATATGATGACGTTATATATTGCCGGTAATGTTGATAATCGTATCTTAACCGAAAGTATTAATCAGGCATTTTCTTCTCTTGAAGGAAAACGCGTGACACCTGTGCCTGTGCCTGTTCTTGCCGATATGAAACCAGAAACATTGTATGTGCAAGAACCCATGCGAAAAAATGACCAAATCTCTCTTATTTGGGATCTAGATTGGTCACCAGTGAAAGATTCTGACACACTGAGCCGTTATTGGTTAAGTGATTTAGCGCGTGAAGTGATTTTTGTGCACTTAGGTCGTAGTCTCGAACAGCGTAAAGAAAAAGAAAGTACGCAAGTGAATATCGATTGTCGAGTGCAATATCAACGAGCCAGTTGCTCGTTAAATGTTGATACAGCAACGGCAAATATTCCTGCACTTGCCACTTGGGTGGGGGAAGAGCTTGGCGAATTACGTAATCAAGGTGTCAGTGATGAATTGTATCAAGATTTACTTCAAGAAAAGCAAATTCAACTCACTCAATTGTTTGCGCGTTATGCCAAAACAAGTACTTCTATCTTAATTAATCAGCGTTTATTGTCTCAGCAAAGCAATATTATTGATATTCCACCAGAGCAATATCAGCGTTTACGCCAAGCATTTTTAGCGGGTTTAACGAAAGAGATGTTAAATCAAGAGTTATCGAGAATTCTATCTGAGGATATCACTTTTGTATTAACGCAAAGTAGCGAGACGCCAACGGTAAACTTGGGTGAATTGCGAGTGCAATTTGAAAAGCAAGTTCACCCAGAAACAGCGAATAGCTCAAACACGGCTAAAACATCGTTAACTACTGGTGAAAAAGCTTCGGTGCAGGCAGATGCACAACAGACAAAATAGATAAGTAGTACGGCATTAACTTAATAAATAAAAGCTGGAAATAGCCTAACGCTATTTTCAGCTTTTTTATCGTTATATGTTAAACCGCTAGCTTATTTTTTTGCACTGGCACGTAAATCGGTTACTGTTTTACCACCTATCCCCCAGTTATCTGTATCAACTTCATCGATAACGACGACAGTTGTCGCAGGATTTTTGCCTAACACATCCACTAAAAGCTGTGTTGCCCCAGCAATTAATTGTTCTTTTTGTTCTGCTGTTGCACCTTCGCGGGTAATTTTAATATTAACGTATGGCATTTATTTTTCCTTATTACGTTTTACATTATTTGATAGGTGGTTAATGCAGGGAATTAACCCTATCTCGTGAGGTTACAATTTTAGGTGATAGATTGCGTTTCACTCTTGTGTTTTTCTTTGCGCATATTAGGTCCATCTGTTGCAATCCAAGCGGCACAAAAGAGTGTTAGTCGTGCAAAAAAGTAGAAGAAAGCCATTAAACCAATCACAGAGCCAAAAGCTGCACCAGAAGGTGAACTGGCTAATCTAGGTAATAACCATGTCATCACCGACTTTAAGATCTCAAAGCCAATTGCGGCGATAAGCGTTCCTTTTAATAATGAGATACGTTTAGGTTGGTGACGAGGTAAGATCCACAATATCCACAAAAATAACAGATAATTGGCACTAATAGAGATAGTTAAACCAATGGTTGTCCAAGCAGGTGTGAGCCATTCAATACCATCTAAACCTAATGTATGCACAATCAATTTTTGTGCGGAGCCAGCAACGGAGGTTAGTGTAATAGTGATAACAAGTGCAACAAGTAAACCGATAAGGGCTAAAAAATCGCGAAAATAACGAAAGTAAATTTTTTCTTGATCTTCTTTGTTACGTTCCCATATCGGGCGAGATTGAGCCAAAATGGCTTGGCGTAAGTTCCCGACCCAGTTAACACCAGAATACAAGGCGATGGCTAACCCTGTTAAACCTACGGTTGTACGTTGACGAACCGCAGTATCAATACTTTGTTGAACGGTTGAGGCTAAGGTTGGATCATCAATACTATTGGCAACCCCCGTGATTAATTTGGCCAACAAATCAGGATTTGAAGCTAAAATAAAACCTGCACAAGCAAAAGAGAGCATTAGTACAGGAATTAATGATAAAAATGAGAAGTAAGTGATAGCCGCACCAAACTGGTTTCCCATTCGGTCAGTAAAACGCTCTGCCGCTCGAATAAGGTGAGCAATAAAGGGAATGTTGGTAACAAAATTAGTGAATTTTATACCAATACCAATGGCTTTTTTTCCACCATGAAGCCCTTTTTCTAACCCATGTTTAATGGGCTGAGTCAGTTGAGTGTTTTTATTGGATGCCTTTTTCTGTGTCTCTTCTGACATATATCCTCTTTAATTAAATCAGTCCATTCTTAAGAATTGAGTACTATTATGATAATGATTATTGAAAAATAGCATAAGGTTATGTTTATTACATAACTTAATGTTTATTATCATTAGCTATCTATTAGGGTAGCAGAGTTGTCTGCTTTGGCTTAAGTATGATGATATTTTTAACAGTTATGCGCTTTTTAGCTAAGCAAACCTATGATTAGCAGGTAGTTCGAATGAATAATAATTCCCATTATATGGCTTAACATAATGGGAATTTACGGGGCATTATTTTTTTGTGAGTAGCTCTAACTCTTCTTCAGCTGCTTTCAACTCAGCTTTTGCTTGCGCAAGTTTATCTTCTCTTTTAGTAATTTTATCGCGCTCTCCCTTAAGTTGCGCTTCTTTTAATTCTAATTCACGCTCTTTCACTTCCAGTTGTTTTTCACGTAATTCTAGGCGGGTATCTTCAACAACCTTTTCTGGAGTGCAATAACGTTCTACTTTATTAAGTGCTCGCTCTAAGCCTTGTACTCGATATTGATTACCATGCATTTTGGCATAGTCGATTTGTCGTTGAATATTCTGTTTTTTGATGTCACAACCATTAACCGCTGTTTCTGCTGATGCATAACTAGCTGTTAAACTAAGAATAATTGCAGTAAAAATATATTTTTTCATTCTATTCCTTTATCTGACTTAAGTTAAATATTGATTTATCATAACCTCTGCCTGCCAAGACACAATGTTTCTTTTTCTTTCAATAAAGAAGTTCAGCTTTTTCTGATACACTTAGCTTATTCACTCTTTTCAGAGTAAGTTAATTACTTTGCTATGCCCATTTCTAACGGAAGATAAAGAATGCTGAGCTATCGTCATAGTTTCCACGCTGGCAACCACGCCGATGTATTAAAACATATTGTTCAAACCCTGATTATTGAGTCTTTAAAAGAGAAAGAAAAACCGTTTCTTTATTTGGATACTCATGCTGGCGCTGGACGTTATCAGCTCACCAATGCACATGCGACTCGCACGGGAGAATACTTAGAAGGCATTGCACGCTTATGGCAACAAGAAGAGGTGCCTGAACTTATCTTGCCTTATTTGGAGGCGGTCGGTTCGTTAAATACATCTGATGAGTTACGTTATTATCCCGGCTCTCCTTTATTGGCTGCTAAATTATTGCGTGAGCAAGATCTGTTAATGCTAACTGAATTACATCCCACCGATTTCCCTTTATTACGTACGGAATTTTCCCGCGATAAACGTGTGAGAGTGTGTCGGGAAGATGGCTTTGGACAATTAAAATCAAAACTCCCTCCCGCCAGTCGTCGTGGGTTTGCTTTAATTGATCCACCTTATGAACTTAAACAAGATTATAGTGCGGTTGTTAAAGGCATTGTGGAAGGCTATAAACGTTTCGCCACCGGGACCTATGCAATTTGGTATCCTGTTGTGCATCGCCAACAAATTAAACGGATGCTAAAAGAGCTAGAGGCCACCGGTATTCGTAAAATTCTGCAAATTGAGTTGGCAGTGAAACCAGATAGTGATCAACTAGGTATGACAGCATCAGGTATGATTGTTATTAACCCACCTTGGAAATTGGCATCACAAATGGCGTCTATCTTGCCTTGGCTACATAAAACCTTGGTTCCTGAAGGTACTGGACACACATTAGTTGAATGGGTTGTACCAGAATAAATCATTTATTACTGTTTTACCTATTACTGTAAAAGCGAAAACCTAACCTGCTAAGTAATAAAATTTGTCATAATAGACTTTATTACATGAAAGAATTAGCCTGTTAGGTACCTATTTTTCTACAGATAAATGGATTAGATCAATTATGAGCAAACATTACGATTATATCGCCATCGGTGGCGGTAGTGGTGGCATCGCATCAATCAATAGAGCGGCTATGTATGGCCAAAAATGTGCATTAATTGAAGCGAAAGCGCTAGGTGGCACTTGCGTTAATGTCGGTTGTGTCCCGAAAAAAGTGATGTGGCATGCTGCGCAAATTGCCGAAGCAATTCATCAATACGGTCCTGATTATGGTTTTGATACTACAGTAAACCGTTTTGATTGGGATACATTAATCAGTAGCCGTACTGCTTATATTGATCGTATCCACCAATCTTATGAACGTGTATTAGGTAATAATAAAGTTGATGTTATCCAAGGCTTTGCCCGTTTTGTTGATGCGCATACTATTGAAGTAAACGGTGAAAAAATTACCGCAGATAATATACTTATCGCCACGGGAGGCCGTCCTATTCAGCCAAACATTCCAGGGGCTGAATATGGTATTAACTCTGATGGTTTCTTCGAACTTAGCGCATTACCAAAACGTGTTGCTGTTGTGGGTGCCGGCTATATTGCTGTTGAATTAGCGGGTGTATTAAATGCGTTAGGGAGTGAAACACACTTATTTGTGCGTAAACATGCACCATTACGTAGTTTTGATCCACTAATCGTCGATACGCTGGTGGAAGTAATGGAAGCGGAAGGGCCTAAATTACACACCCATGCAGTTCCTAAAGCTGTGGTTAAAAATGCCGACGGTAGCTTAACGTTACAACTTGAAAATGGCTTAGAGCAGACGGTAGATACTTTAATTTGGGCGATTGGTCGTGAACCTGCTACAGATAATATCAATTTAGCGGCTACGGGTGTTAAGCTAAATGAAAAAGGGTATATTCAGGTTGATAAATTCCAAAATACCAATGTGCCCGGTATTTATGCCGTAGGTGATAACACAGGTGCGGTAGAATTAACCCCTGTTGCGGTAGCCGCTGGACGTCGTTTATCAGAGCGATTATTTAATAATAAACCTAATGAACATTTAGATTATACTAATATTCCAACAGTGGTATTTAGTCACCCAGCTATTGGTACTGTGGGTTTAACGGAACCTCAAGCTATTGAGCAATATGGCGCTGAGCAAGTGAAAGTCTATAAATCTTCTTTTACTGCCATGTATAGTGCAGTGACACGCCATCGTCAGCCTTGTCGGATGAAATTAGTCTGTCTGGGTGCTGAAGAAAAAATTGTCGGTATCCACGGTATTGGCTTTGGCATGGATGAAATGTTGCAAGGTTTTGCAGTGGCATTAAAAATGGGTGCCACGAAGAAAGATTTTGATGATACTGTTGCTATCCACCCAACGGCGGCGGAAGAATTTGTAACAATGCGTTAATTTTTTCACATTTAATTAAAAAGCGAGTACTACTATAGTGGTATTCGCTTTTTATTTTAGCTAATCGTGCTATCGAGTCTATTTATTTTATCAGCATAAATGGTCGCTTTAAATACAACATCAGTCGTTAAATGTTAATAAAATATTTATGCCCTTTCTTATCAATACCTCCATCTAAGACATACTTTTCCTTTTAATTCAAGTTAATACTTATTTCGACTCTTTTGTTCCACTTTATTATCAATAGGTTTTTTTTATAAGTAACCATAATGTTTCTAATGGTATTATGTCTTATTAGTATTATTAACAAATTATTATATTCATTAACATTATAATAAAACATGATATTATAAAGCCTCTAAAAAATAATCTAATAACAATATAAATAGTAAGACTATTACTGAGGTAAAAGATGAACATTTCAAGGAGAAAGCTACTTTTAGGTGTTGGTGCTGCGGGCGTTTTAGCAGGTGGTGCGGCTTTAGTTCCAATGGTTCGCCGTGACGGCAAATTTGTGGAAGCTAAATCTAGAGCATCATTTGTTGAAGGTACGCAAGGGGCTCTTCCTAAAGAAGCAGATGTAGTGATTATTGGTGCCGGTATTCAGGGGATCATGACCGCTATTAACCTTGCTGAACGTGGTATGAGTGTCACTATCTTAGAAAAAGGTCAGATTGCCGGTGAGCAATCAGGCCGTGCATACAGCCAAATTATTAGTTACCAAACATCGCCAGAAATCTTCCCATTACACCATTATGGGAAAATATTATGGCGTGGCATGAATGAGAAAATTGGTGCGGATACCAGTTATCGTACTCAAGGTCGTGTAGAAGCGCTGGCGGATGAAAAAGCATTAGATAAAGCTCAAGCGTGGATCAAAACAGCTAAAGAAGCGGCAGGTTTTGATACACCATTAAATACTCGCATCATTAAAGGTGAAGAACTATCAAATCGCTTAGTAGGTGCTCAAACGCCATGGACTGTTGCTGCATTTGAAGAAGATTCAGGCTCTGTTGATCCTGAAACAGGCACACCTGCACTCGCTCGTTATGCCAAACAAATCGGTGTGAAAATTTATACCAACTGTGCAGTAAGAGGTATTGAAACTGCGGGTGGTAAAATCTCTGATGTGGTGAGTGAGAAAGGGGCGATTAAAACGTCTCAAGTTGTACTCGCCGGGGGTATCTGGTCGCGTTTATTTATGGGCAATATGGGTATTGATATCCCAACGCTCAATGTATATCTATCACAACAACGTGTTTCAGGGGTTCCTGGTGCACCACGTGGTAATGTGCATTTACCTAATGGTATTCATTTCCGCGAGCAAGCGGATGGTACTTATGCCGTTGCACCACGTATCTTTACGAGTTCAATAGTCAAAGATAGCTTCCTGCTAGGGCCTAAATTTATGCACTTATTAGGTGGTGGAGAGTTACCGTTGGAATTCTCTATTGGTGAAGATCTATTTAATTCATTTAAAATGCCGACCTCTTGGAATTTAGATGAAAAAACACCATTCGAACAATTCCGAGTTGCTACGGCAACACAAAATACGCAACACTTAGATGCTGTTTTCCAAAGAATGAAAACAGAATTCCCAGTATTTGAAAAATCAGAAGTTGTTGAACGTTGGGGTGCCGTTGTGAGTCCAACATTTGATGAATTACCTATCATTTCTGAGGTCAAAGAATACCCAGGCTTAGTGATTAACACGGCAACAGTGTGGGGTATGACCGAAGGCCCAGCAGCGGGTGAAGTGACCGCTGATATTGTCATGGGCAAGAAACCTGTTATTGATCCAACGCCGTTTAGTTTGGATCGTTTTAAGAAGTAAACCCTTGTTTTACTGTAATTAAACACATTAAGGAGTTTTCATGCGCTATAAAAGTCTACTTGTTGCTTTACCTTTCGTGTTCGGTGTAGCAAGTGCAAATGCAGCGGAGAATGTTGTGCATCATAAATTAGACGGTATGCCTATTTCAGAAGCAGTTGAAATTAATGCAGGTAATAATCTGGTTTTCTTAAGTGGTAAAGTGCCTACTAAGAAATCCGCAGATGCACCAGAAGGTGAATTAGCTTCTTACGGTAATACCGAAGAGCAAACTATTAATGTTTTAGAACAAATCAAAACTAACCTGAATAACCTTGGTCTTGATATGAAAGACGTGGTTAAGATGCAAGTATTCTTAGTTGGTGGTGAAGAGAATAACGGCACTATGGATTTTAAAGGCTTTATGAACGGTTATTCTAAGTTCTATGACGCTTCAAAAACCAATCAATTACCAGCACGTTCAGCATTCCAAGTGGCTAAATTGGCTAATCCAGCATGGCGTGTAGAAATTGAAGTGATTGCAGTTCGTCCTGCTAAATAAAGACACCCTGTATTTTACCTTATTTTAAGGTAAACCAATTTTATAAAACGCTAGAGAAGGGCAACTTTCTTTAGCGTTTTTTATGGCTATTTTTTTTCCGTTAGCCACTGAATAATAAAATCAGCAATAGCTTCTGGCGAATTAATATCTAGCAGTGGGAGGGATGTGTCTAAATCACTATCACTGGCTAGTGCTATCACATGTTCATCCAGTAACTCATTAACACTTCGCTCATTGATATGACGGTAAAGTGCAATTTTAGGGATAGCCTCTGTTTTGAAACCTTCCACTAAAATCATATCGAGTTTACTTGCATCAAAACGAGAAGCGAGATAGTACAAATCCAGCTCAGCTAAATCAGGGGTTTCGGTCATTAATGCCCAACGTTGTTGACTAGCGACTAATGTTTGTTCGGCTCCGGCTTTTCTAAGTTCATAGCTGTCTTTGCCTGGTTTATCGACATCCATATCATGATGGGTATGTTTTATCATACCAACCCGAATATTTCTGTTACGCAACAAAGGAATAAGTTTTTTTAGTAAGGTTGTTTTACCTGTACCACTCCAAGCGGTGATCCCTAATAGCGGTAACTGATTTTGTGTCATCTCATGAGCTCCTATTTTGCTATGTGATTGGCGTTTGCTATATCTTCAGGTGTGTTTAAATTAATAAAGGCTGCGGCCTGATTAGCAAATAAAACCGGTTTAGCGGCGATTTGGCGCATAAATAGCATTAATTTACGGTCACCTTGAGCGAGATAAGCCTCAAGTGTTGGAATAAGACAACGATTTAACAGTGCCAGTGTTGGATGCTCTCGCTGCCCATCGTCGGCATAGACGGCTAAGGCATCCCCTTTGTGACGATAGAGCGTTTCAACCAAGTTGTTAGGAAAATAGGGGACATCACAAGGAACAAACACAACCCAAGGGGTTTGAGCTTGTTTTAATAATGCCAGCATTCCAGCTAAAGGACCGGAAAAATCACTGGTTTCATCGGTGATAACAGGATACTGGCTTTGGCGATAGCGTTCCAGATTACGGTTTGCACTAATCAGAATAGAGGCAACCTGTGGTGATAACTTTTGGGCAATATGGAGGTATAAAGGTAGCCCATGTAAGAGTTGAAGCCCTTTATCAGCGCCTCCCATTCTAGTAGCTTGGCCACCGGCGAGTATACCGCCTGTGATATTCTGGTTTTTCATAGTCAATATTTGTGAATGAGTTTGCGAAAAATTGCGAACAATACTTATCAAGTAAAGACGATATAGTAATAGAAAGCACGAACTTATTCTGGTTACATGTAAAGCAACAGCAATTTTTTAAAAAAAGCGTAATATTTACGCAGATTGACAGAGGTTGTCTTTTTCTCTTAGAGAATACTTGGTACTTTGTTGTTATTTTAATAATAAGGATTTTTTGTATGAAATGTCACCGTCTTAATGAAGTGATGGAATTATTGCACCCAGTATGGGAAGAGCATTCTGATTTAAACTTAGTTCAATTATTACAGAAACTGGCGGATGAAGCAGGTTTTAAAGGTCAACTTGCTGATCTAACTGATGATATTTTGATCTATCATCTAAAAATGCGCAATACCGCACCCACAGATGTTATTCCTGGGCTGAAGAAAGATTATGAAGAAGATTTCAAAACAGCTATTTTACGTGCTCGCGGTGTGATTAAAGATTAATTTCAGGATAGGACATGGCCATATCTGCCTCATTTAATTTTCAAGGATTGTCTCCCGATAGTATTTGGGATGCGCTAATTAATATTGGGTTTTATCCTGATTCAGGGCTGACGGAATTAAACAGCTATGAAAATCGTGTTTTTCAGTTTATGGATGAGCACAAACAACGTTATGTGGTGAAATTTTATCGTCCTCAACGTTGGAGCTATTCACAAATAAAAGAAGAACATGAATTTGTTTTAGCGCTAAAAGAGGCACAGGTTTCTGTCGCAGCGCCTATCGAGGTAAAAGGCGAAACAGTTCATCTTTCTAATGAAGGGTTTTATTTTGCATTATTCCCAAGTATTGGGGGAAGAGCATATGAAACTGATAATCTATTTCAGCTTGAAGAGGTGGGGCGGACATTAGGACGTATCCACCAAATAGGTAGAAAAAAGAGCTATCAATATCGGCCGACACTGTCTGTTGCGGACTATTTGGTCGCGCCAAAATTAGAATTTGAACAAAGTGATTTAGTTCCAACGCAATTAAAATCTCAATTTATTGATGCTATTGATAAAATTATTCATGAAGTGAGTCCTAAATTATCAGACTCAACATGGAAAAAATTACGACTACATGGGGATTGTCATCCCGGCAATATATTGTGGCGTGATGAAGTCGTTATGGTTGATTTTGATGATTCTCGTATGGGAAGTGCAATTCAAGATTTTTGGATGTTATTAAGTGGCTCAAAGCAAGATCAGCTTATACAGCTAGATACATTGCTTGAGTCTTATAATGAATATCAAGATTTTGATGTGAGAGAACTATCATTAATTGAACCTCTACGTGCGATGAGAATGGTGCATTATATCGCATGGGTATTAAAGCGCTGGAAGGATCCTGCTTTTCCAAGAACCTTTGTTTGGTTTCAAGAGCAAGACTTTTGGTTTAAACAACTCGCTTTATTTAAAGGGCAAGTGGAGCAATTAAATGAGCCACCTTTACAACTTAGCCCAATGTATTAATTTTTAGGAGATAATACGAAATGAAAAAAATTTGGCTGGCGTTAGCAAGTATGGTGTTAGCATTTGGTGTTTCAGCTGCCGATATTTCTGAAGGTAAGCAGTATACAAATCTTTCTAAGCCTGTTGCAGGTGCTCCACAAGTGGTTGAATTTTTCTCTTTTTATTGCCCTCATTGCTATCAGTTTTCTGAAGTGTATAAGGTCAATAGCACAGTTGAAAAAAATGTACCAGAAAACACCAAAATGGCTCGTTACCACGTTGACTTCTTAGGGCCGTTAGGTAAAGAGATGACCCGTGCATGGGCGGTTGCTATTGCATTAGGTGTTGAAGACCAAGTCTCTCCAGCCTTATTTAAAGGAATACAAGAAACACAATCTATTCGCTCTGTTGATGATATTCGCACTACCTTTATTAATGCAGGGGTAAAAGCGGAAGATTATGATGCAGCAATTAATAGTTTTGTGGTTAACTCATTGGTAAGCCAACAACAAAATGCGGTAACTGATTTCCAAATTAATGGTGTACCGGCAATGGTTATTGATGGTAAATATAAAATGAAAAATGATGGCATTAGTGCTAAATCACCAGAAGAGTATGCAAAAGCTTATTCTGATGTCGTCAATCAATTACTGATGAAAAAATAATTGATAAGTTATTGCTAATTGATAGATAAGTAGAAATAGCTACCAATGTTAGATAAAAATGGCACCCATTGTTTGTGAGTGCCATTTTTTTATTCTTCATATTTCCTTCATAATATAACTATCCACATTAATTGATGTATATCTAATTAATTCAATATAATTAGTAATGCATCGTAAGTCATTGATTTTTTAATTATGTTAATAAAGTGAAAATAGACGTAATCACTTAATATAGATAGGGTTACAAAAATACTCACAGAGTTATCCACAGGATATTCATGAATAATACAAACAATGTAATGTCAGGGAAATAGTCTGTAATATTATTGTAAATCAATATTAACGAACTGACTCTTTTAGTTCCTTGTTTATGGTTGTGTTGCGCTAATTTTTTTAGATAAAGAAGCAATAACTTGTTATATTTTAGTTTATTATTTTCCGTTGCTAAGTGTAATTGCTTAGTGTTTGGAAATGTTAAATAGCTAACCTCTTAGAATAATGAAAAATGTAGATTTTATGTTAATAATAATTCTTTAGCATTTAATTTAACTGCTTTATTCTCCCATTTTGCTTATTTGACAATATTCTTTTACTTATGCTAGAACTGGTAATAGTTATATTTATTATCCAACATAAAAAATTCATTTTTATATATTGGATAAATAACAGTAGGAGGCGTGATGCAAAACGAAACAGATCCTGAAAATCTTACTTTACTCGATGAATCTACCTCAACAAGCCTTGTTCCTTATCGTGGAATTAGATTAGCGAATAACCCAATAAATAAATTAATGAGGAAAATTAAACAGAAACTCGCCACGCTAAATGAAATTAATATTGTCACATTAGTCAGTTGGATAGCAACAGTCACTGCCTGTGGTATGTATGTCTCTTATATTCCACAAATAATGGACAATCTTAATGGCATTAAAACTAGCCCATTCCAGCCTTTTGTTGCAGCCATAAACTGTTTATTATGGACTTATTATGGCGTGAAAAGTAAAGAATATCCCGTTGCGATTGCTAATGCTCCCGGTATTCTATTCGGTACAATTGCTTGCCTTACTGCAATTATTTAATTGATTAACTATACCGTATTTTATTACTGTATTTTATTAAAAATAATATAGAGAATATAAATAATCATATATTATTGAGGTGTTTCTATATTATTTTTAGTCATTATTTTTTATAAAAACGAATAATATTTATCGTCTTTTTATTAAGATATAAATTGATCTGCTTGATTTATTCGAATCAATGATTATCGGTGACTAACCGATAATTATATCTGTCTATCGTGATAAGAAGTTTGTCAATAATCTCAGGTAATATTCGTCTATTGCGTTGCAATGTGGCATTCTAGTCATATCAATGAACCTCAGAACAATGATGAACAGATTATGGTCCAGATAGCAGAAAACCCCTTTATCCTTGTAGATGGCTCTTCATACCTTTATCGTGCCTATCATGCTTTTCCTCCGCTAACTAATAGCAAAGGTGAACCCACAGGGGCGATGTATGGTGTGTTAAACATGCTACGCAGCCTAATAATTCAGTATAAGCCTAGTCATGTGGCGGTTGTGTTTGATGCTAAAGGCAAAACATTCCGTGATGAGTTGTATGAGGAATATAAATCTAATCGCCCACCAATGCCAGATGATCTGCGTGAGCAGATTGAGCCTTTGCATGAAATGGTTCAAGCGATGGGTTTACCGTTACTTTCTATTACTGGCGTCGAAGCTGATGATGTGATTGGCACATTGGCATTAAAAGCAGCCAGTGATGGTCGTAATGTGTTAATCAGTACCGGTGATAAAGATATGGCACAGCTAGTTACGCCCAATATCACACTTATCAACACGATGACGAATGTTATTTTAGGCCCCGATGAAGTTAAAGAAAAATATGGGGTGCCACCAGAGTTGATTATCGACTTTCTCGCACTGATGGGTGACTCATCAGATAATATTCCCGGTGTTCCAGGCGTAGGTGAAAAAACAGCATTAGGGCTATTGCAAGGACTTGGTAGCTTAGAGGATATTTATCAACAGCTTGATAAAATAGCCACATTGAGTTTCCGGGGTGCGAAAACACTTGGCGCCAAAATGGTTGAACATGAGAAAGTTGCCAAACTTTCTTATCAATTAGCGACAATTAAAACAGATGTAGCGCTTGATAAAACCTTTGATGACTTAGTGGTTAATGAACCTAATTTAGATAAGTTACTTGAAATGTTTACGCGTTATGAATTTAAACGCTGGATAAGTGACTTACAAAATGGTGGTTGGTTAGCTCAACGCAGTAGCCGTAAAGCGCCAGTCCCCTATAGTGCAGAAGTCGCAACACCCAAAGAGCAGCCAGCTGCAGACAATTTCCCGGTTATCTCTCAAGAGAACTATGAGTCTATATTGACTCATGAAAGCTTAATGCGCTGGGTTGAGGTACTGAAAAAAGCGCCCGCCTTTGCTTTTGATACTGAAACAGATAGCTTGAATAATATTGATGCACGTTTAATCGGTCTGTCATTTGCGGTAGAGCCTGGCAAGGCCGCTTATATTCCATTGCGTCATGATTATCTAGATGCACCAGAGCAATTACCTGTTGATGAGGTACTAACTGCTTTAAAACCGATTTTAGAAGATAAAACCATCTTAAAAATTGGGCAAAACCTGAAATTCGACCGCGGCATTATGGAAAATGAAGGCATCGAATTAAACGGTATTTATTTTGATACCATGTTGGAGTCTTATGTCTTAAATAGTGTGAGTAGCCGCCATGATATGGATACCTTAGCGGAAAAGCATTTAAATCATAAAACGACGACATTTGAAGAGATTGCTGGTAAAGGTAAGGGGCAACTTACCTTTAATCAGATTGAGGTTGAACAAGCGACCTTATATGCAGCGGAAGATGCTGATATTACCTTGTTACTGCATCAAGCGCTTTATCCTCAAATAGAGGCGATTGCACCGCTAAAACACGTTTATCACGATATTGAGATGCCATTAGTTCCTGTGCTTTCACGCATGGAGCGTAAGGGCGTATTGATTGACGCACAAGTGCTTGCCATGCAATCCCAAGAAATCACTCAACGTTTAGCTGAGATTGAAAAAGAGACATTCGCGTTAGCAGGGCAAGAATTTAATCTCTCTTCACCTAAGCAATTACAAGAGATTTTATTTGAAAAACTCAATCTTCCTATTATCAAGAAAACGCCAAAAGGTGCTCCTTCAACAAATGAAGAAGTGTTAGAAGCGTTAGCGCATAGTCATGAGTTACCTCGTTTAATTTTAGAACATCGTGGATTGGCAAAATTAAAATCGACTTATACGGATAAATTGCCGTTGATGGTCAATAGTAAAACTAAGCGGGTGCATACTTCATATCATCAGGCGGTGACTGCGACAGGACGTTTATCTTCTCGTGATCCTAATCTGCAAAATATTCCAGTAAGAAATGAAGAGGGGCGTCGTATTCGCCAAGCGTTTATTACCCGTGATGGTTTTAAAATAGTTGCTGCCGACTATTCTCAAATCGAATTACGTATTATGGCGCATTTATCGCAAGATAAAGGTTTGCTTGATGCTTTTGCTCAAGGGAAAGATATTCACCGAGCTACTGCATCTGAAGTGTTTGGTATACCTTTAGACGAAGTCACCTCTGAACAACGTCGTAGTGCGAAAGCGATCAACTTTGGTCTTATTTATGGTATGAGCGCATTTGGTTTATCACAGCAGATTGGTGTTGAACGAAAAGAAGCACAGCGATATATGGATCTCTATTTTGAACGTTATCCTGGGGTATTAGATTATATGGAGCGTACCCGTAAACAAGCGTCACAGCAAGGCTATGTGGAAACGTTAGATGGACGCCGTTTATATCTGCCAGAGATTAATTCTAAAAATGCGATCCGACGTAAAGCATCAGAGCGTGAAGCGATTAACGCACCTATGCAGGGAACAGCAGCCGATATCATTAAAAAAGCAATGATTGCGGTGGATAATTGGATCTATCATGAATGCCCTGATGATGTACATATGATTATGCAGGTACACGATGAATTAGTGTTTGAGGTACGAGAGTCATATTTAGAAAAAGCAAATGCGATGATCCATAAGCTCATGGAAAGTAGCATGGAGCTTGCTATTCCACTGAAGGTCGAAGTCGGAGTCGGTAATAACTGGGATGAAGCCCATTAATGACGAGATAACACTTTGTTTATAATAGATATCAGTATGGTTTTTTAACTGATGAATTTAAGCGGGATAGCTATAAGGTTTTCCCGCTTTGCTATATTTAAAGCTAGGGAAGGGGAACAATAGGAATTGTGGGGGGATAAAAAATAAAAAGCCCAGTTGTTTGACTGAGCTTACACTATAAAAGTCATTAGTATTAACAATATCAAAAGTTAAATACATTCCATTAAGCAACTTGGGTGCTGTTGAGTTTGCTTAATTTTTTCTGTTTTTTCTCGATACGTTGACGTTTTAACGGCGATAAATGGTCTATAAATAGTTTACCATTGAGGTGATCTAGCTCATGTTGAATACAGCCAGCAAAGAGATCGGCTGCTTCTAGCTCGATTTCATCACCATTTCTATCTAGTGCTTTGACTTTTAAGTAGCGAAAGCGTTGTGTGGGAGCAAAAGAGTCTGGGATAGAAAGACAACCATCCATCATATCCATTATTTCATCTTCAGTACTGATAATTTCTGGGTTAATAAGAGCAATGGGTTGATCTCTATTTTCAGAAACATCAATAACGACAATACGTTTAGAGACATTAACCTGAGGAGCCGCTAAGCCAATTCCTCTTTCTGCGTACATGGTTTCAATCATGTCATCGATTAATGTGCGTATTTCGTCATCTACTTTTTCCACAGGTGTAGCAACTTTGCGTAGTCGCTCATCAGGAAAATGCAGTAGCGTTAATACAGCCATGAATACCTCATTTTATCGCTAATTTACAAATTTATTACGGTCTCGCGATAAGCCTATCACAAAATTAGTCTGTATAAACCGCACATTTTGTGTGATTTGTTTTATTTTTAAGCACTTTTTACAGGTGATTTAGATCTCATAAATATGTAATTAAACTACATTTATTGAGCGTTTGAATACATAAACATCAAGCTGAATCGTGTTTGCATGTGAAAAAAAATTACAAAAGGGCTTTTATTAGCCAAAAAAATAGAGTACATTATCTCTTGTAGGGTACAGAGGTAAGATGTTCTATCTTTCAGACCTTTTACTTCACGTAATCGGATTTAGCTGAATATTAGCTGCCCCAGTCGACTTTATTTCGACTGGGGCATTTTTTTATCTAAAATTTGCACGAGTGATTAATGCTAAGAATGGAAGGGGAAGCCATATTTTCCCCTAGTAAAGCGGATAGCGAGTTAAGCTTCTGTCTCTGGTTCGTTAGTATCAGTAAACCACTCATTTAACGTATTACGTAATTTATCAATGCCTATTTTTTTCAAAGAAGAAAAACATTCAACACGTATATCACCTGATTTTTCTGACAGTGCATTTTGTACCGCCATTAACTGCTTTTTACGCGCCCCTGATGCTAATTTATCCGCTTTAGTGAGCAAGACGAGAGTCGGAAGCTCTGAATCCACCGCCCAATCAATCATCTGCATATCGAGATCTTTTAATGGATGACGGATATCCATTAAAATAACAACTCCTTTTAAGCACTCTCTTTTTTGCAGATATTCACCTAAAGAGCGTTGCCATTTGCGTTTCATCTCTTCGGGGACTTGAGCATATCCGTAGCCAGGTAAATCGACTAAACGTCGTCCTTCCTCAATTTGAAACAGATTGATAAGTTGAGTACGACCGGGTGTTTTACTGGTTCTTGCCAATCCATTTTGTTGCGTTAGTGCATTTAATGCACTGGATTTACCCGCATTAGAACGACCCGCAAAGGCAATTTCAATTCCTGTATCTGGTGGTAAATGGCGGATATCAGGTGCACTGATAATGAAATGTGCTTTTTGGTAATTAAATTGGGTCATTATGGTATAAGCCTCTCTGAAATAATGCGCTTCCTCATGCATACTAAGATGAGTTTTGCATAGAGAATCGAAAATCGATTAATTAACTATTCCCTCTATTTTGGCGTAATTTAGCGACTTATAACAGTAATTAAACATGAAAATTTACCCTGTTATGATGTAAATGCGTTTATTGTGCGTAAATAAAGGTAAATGATTGGCACTATTTGCCCCAGCGAATTAAAATCGCTGCATATTAAGTAAGTTGTAGACTATTAAAGTAAAGGATCCCTGCATGTTAAAACGTTTTTTTGTCACTCTCGTTACCGCTTGCACCTTGACAACAACAAGCCTTGCAATGGCTGCAACGGGAGAGACCTTTGTTAAATTAGTCACATCTGAAGGCAATATTGAACTGTCACTGGATAATAAAAAAGCCCCTATCACAACGAAAAATTTTATTCAGTATGTCGAAGATGGTTACTATAACGGGACCACTTTTCATCGAGTGATCCCCGGATTTATGATCCAAGGTGGGGGATTTACGGCAGATTTGCAACAAAAGCAGACACGAGAGCCGATTAAGAATGAGGCTGATAATGGCTTACGTAACTTAAAAGGCACCATTGCAATGGCTCGTACATCAGATAAAGACAGTGCCACAAGCCAATTCTTTATTAATGTTGCTGATAATGCCTTTTTAGATCACGGTCAACGTGATTTTGGTTATGCGGTGTTTGGTAAAGTAGTGAAAGGCATGGATGTTGTCGATAAAATTTCACAAGTGCAAACCCGCAATATTGGTCCTTACCAAAATGTACCCGTTAAAACCGTGACGATTTTATCCGCTGAGGTGGTTAAAGAATAATGGGTGATTAGGTTAGACACTTCTCTAGCCTAAGCCAGTCAATGAACAGATATCCAGAATGCGTTCTCACATTCTGGATATTGTCGATCAAAAAAATTATTTCTGATCTTTGTTTTTGACATATGATCTTCTAGTACCGCGCTTGTTTGCTTTATTTATCTCTTAATTGATGAATAATCACCGTCATTATTGTTATTGCGCAATAAATCAACAGCTTTTCTTACTTACTATTTATATTTTACACCTGTGCTATGATAATCGGCTTCGTTGTATCCAGGTCGGTTGAATAACGAGCTATTTTGTCAGGGATATAACGGTTTCAAAATAGCATTAAAACAGATAATGATAATAAAATCAGTCGGATAAGCTAATATGCTGTTACTTATTGATAATTACGACTCGTTTACCTACAACCTTTACCAGTATTTTTGTGAACTGGGGGCGGAGGTTGTTGTTAAACGTAATGATGAGATTGGGCTTAAAGAGATAGAAAAGATGATGCCATCACATCTTGTTATCTCTCCGGGACCTTGCACGCCAGATGAAGCAGGGATCTCTCTTGAGGCGATACAGCGATTTGCCGGGGAAATACCTATTTTAGGTGTTTGCCTTGGTCATCAGGCGATTGGGCAAGCTTTTGGTGCATCCGTTATCAGAGCCCGTGAAGTGATGCATGGCAAAAATTCATTAATACACCATAATCAGCAAGGGGTGTTTAAAGGGCTTAATCGACCTTTAAGCGTTACCCGTTATCACTCTTTAGTGATTGATGCGACAACCTTGCCTGTCCCTTTTGAGGTTACAGCATGGAGCCAACATGACGGGAATGTTGATGAAATTATGGGGATACGTCATCGTACTTTACCCATTGAAGGTGTGCAATTTCATCCTGAAAGTATTCTGAGTGAACAAGGGCATGAGTTATTAAATAATTTTCTTAAATATTAATTGGATAATGAAAATTTAGCGTCATTATCCACTTTTATATCAAACCTTATTTGATTTTTTATTCATATTTAGTGATTATATTTTCATTGTATGGCTAAATGTCGGTCAGGTGGGGTAATGATAAATCAACGTATTAATCGGGCAACTTACGATCAGGTAATGTTGCCAATTTATTCACCAGCAGATTTTATTCCTGTTAAAGGGCAAGGTAGCCGTGTTTGGGATCAACAGGGAAAATCCTATATTGATTTTGCTGGTGGTATTGCTGTTCTAGCGCTTGGGCATGCGCATCCACTATTGAATAAAGCACTGCAAGAGCAAAGTGAGAAGCTTTGGCATGTAAGTAATGTGTTTACTAATGAGCCGGCATTATGTTTAGCTCAGAAATTAATCCAACATACTTTTGCTGAGCGTGTCTTTTTTGCCAATTCTGGGGCAGAAGCGAATGAAGCCGCACTTAAATTAGCACGACATTACGCTATTACCCGTCATAATCCTTATAAAACGAAGATAATTGCCTTCCACCACGCCTTTCATGGTAGAACATTTTTTACAGTCTCTGTAGGGGGACAACCTAAATATGCGGATGGTTTTGGTCCTAAACCTGCGGATATTATACATGTCCCTTTTAACTCTCTTGATGCTGTAAAAGCCGTGATTGACTCTCATACTTGTGCCGTAATACTGGAGCCTATCCAAGGTGAGGGCGGAGTGACACCGGCGACAGCGGAGTTTATGCATGGCTTACGTACACTATGTGATAAGCATCAAGCGCTATTAATTCTTGATGAAGTACAAACGGGTATGGGGCGAACCGGCAAACTATTTGCTTATATGCACTATGATATACAGCCCGATATTATTACCAGTGCCAAAGCATTAGGTAGTGGTTTTCCTCTCAGTGCGATGTTAACCACCGAGAATATCGCTTCGGTAATGGGGGTAGGAACACATGGTACGACTTATGGAGGGAACCCATTAGCCTGTGCAGTAGGCAATGCTGCTTTTGATTTAATCAACACTCAGGCGGTATTAGAAGGTGTCAGTGAGCGTCATCGTTGGATAGTGGATGAATTGCAGGCAATAAACCAAACTTATGCTGTATTTTCCCAAATTCGTGGACAAGGCTTATTAATTGGCGCGCAGTTAGCACCACTGTATGCAGGTAAAGCAAAAGAGTTACTTGCACTGGCCTCTAAGCATGGCTTAATGATGTTAAATGCCGGGGCTGATGTAATACGCTTTACACCATCGCTGATTATTACCCTCGAAGAGTTACAAGAGGGCATGAATGCGTTACGAAAAGCGCTTGCTGAGTTTGTAAAAGCAGAGTGAATTCAAATGTAAAACCCCATCATTGCGATGGGGCTTCATACAAAATAATCACTGTCCATCAGTTAAATGGGCTGTTTTCAATGCAACTTAACGAGTACCGTAAACAACGATAGTTTTACCGTGTGCTGAAATGAGGTTTTGATCTTCCAGCATTTTTAAAATACGGCCTACAGTTTCACGTGAACAACCTACAATTTGACCGATTTCCTGACGTGTAATTTTAATTTGCATGCCATCAGGATGCGTCATTGCATCAGGTTGTTTAGCTAAATTTAATAAAGTTTGTGCAATACGACCTGTTACATCAAGGAAAGCAAGGTTACCTACTTTTTCTGATGTGGTTTGTAATCTATTCGCCATTTGAGCGGAAAGGCGCATCAGAATGTCAGGATTGACCTGAATTAATTGGCGGAATTTTTTATAGGAAATTTCTGCTACTTCACAGGCTGTTTTTGCTCTAACCCATGCACTACGTTCTTGATCTTCTTCAAATAATCCAAGTTCACCGATGAAGTCACCTTGGTTTAGGTAGGAAAGGATCATCTCTTTTCCTTCTTCATCTTTAATAAGAACAGCCACGGAACCTTTAACAATATAATAAAGTGTTTCCGCTTTTTCACCTTGGTGGATCAGCGTGCTCTTGGATGGATATTTGTGAATATGGCAGTGTGACAAAAACCATTCAAGAGTCGGGTCTGTTTGCGGCTTGCCGAGAACCATTCGCGTTATCCTCTGTACGTTAATGCAGCCTTTCAAAACGGATTGACACCCTTTTGATACAGCGTGCTTAAAATCCTATCTTTACCGATTAACTTCCTGAGAATTCGGAAAGTTAATAAGGAATAGATTATAATAAATGAGAAAATAATGCATTGATCTTAACCACTATCATCAAGCAGATATTGTTTTTAACACAGTTAACGCATTAAGTCTCGTTTTACGCAGTCAGCATAATAAACCTATTTGCTAATTGCTAGTTGAATTATGAGAATGTACTCTTTTAGTCTCAGTTGTATTTAGGGGAAAAATAAAATGGAAGCACGTGTTAAATGGGTTGAAGATTTATCTTTTGTTGGCGAATCATCTTCCGGCCATCAAGTTATGATGGATGGTAATTCAGGTGATAAAGCGCCTAGTCCGATGGAAATGGTTTTAATTGCTGCGGGTGGTTGTAGTGCTATTGATGTGGTGAGTATCTTACGTAAAGGTCGCCACCAAGTCACTGATTGTGAAGTAAAATTAACATCAAAGCGTCGTGAAGAGGCACCTCGTTTATTTACTGATATTAATTTACATTTCATTGTTTCCGGCAAAGCGTTGACAGATAAAATTGTTGAGCGAGCTGTACAATTATCAGCAGAAAAATATTGCTCTGTTTCTTTAATGTTAGGAAAAGCAGCCAATATTACGCACTCTTTTGAAATTAAAGATCCTGAATAAATTTGATATTTTAAAATAAATTTTAATATATAAAATAATATCCCTAAAATACGGGGATATTATTTTCGTCAAAAATAACATATCTATTTTAGCTAATTTTTTCACCATTCAATAATTTCTTCACCAGTGGTGCCATGATTAATTCCATCGCTAAGCCTAATTTCCCTCCTGGAACAACAATAGTATTGATAGTCGACATAAATGAACCATGCAACATTGCCAATAGATAGGGGAAATCGATATCCGTTAAGCCACGAAAGCGAATAACAATAAAACTTTCATCCAGTGTTGGAATAGCTTTAGCTGAGAAGGGATTAGAGGTATCCACCGTAGGAACGCGTTGGAAATTGATATGAGTGCGAGAAAACTGTGGAATGATGTAACTGATATAATCATCCATCGAACGTACCACAGAATCTCTCACCGCTTCTTGAGAGTGCCCGCGCTCTGTGGTGTCTCTAATTAATTTTTGTATCCATTCAAGGTTAACAATAGGTACAACACCGACTAATAGGTCAACATGTTGAGCGACATTATGTTGATCGGTAACGACTCCACCATGCAATCCCTCATAAAATAAAATATCTGTTTTTTCTGGCAATGCTTCCCAAGGTGTAAATGTCCCAGGTAATTGGTTATAAGGGGTTGCTTCATCATAAGAATGAAGATATTTGCGAAATTGCCCTTGCCCTGTTTGGCTATAGTGACTTAGGGTTGAACTTAATAAATTAAAGTCATTGGCTTCAGGGCCAAAATAGCTGATATGCCGTCCTTGCTCTTTCGCTTTTCTAATGGCCATATCCATTTCAGGGCGTGTATAACGGTGAAAACTATCCCCTTCAATAGAGGCTGCATGGGCGTTGAGTTGCTGAAATATTTTACGAAAAGCTTGGCTGGTTGTAGTAGTACCTGCACCACTTGAACCAGTAACAGCAATAATAGGGTGTTTGATTGACATATCATGTTCCTTTTCAAAATAAGGGCTATACCTTATTGTTAAATGTGATGTGATAGTGCCAACTTAGGTAAGATCAATCAGGGCGAAACTGTGCAGCTGGCATAATGTTGACGCTTTCATGAAGCTCAGACCACACTAACACGGCCTCACCCGAGACGAGTTGTTTTTTTACGTCGGCAACTTTTTGTTCAAGCGTTTTCTCTTGCATACCATAATCAGTCCCTTCTCGTAAAACGAAACTTTCAATCAAGTTATCTAGCGTTTCGGTTGATAGTTCTTGCCAAGGGATGATCATTTTACTTTCTCCAAATAGGTTGATAGCCAGTCGGGGATACGTTTTTCAAGCCACATTACAGGTTTAGAGAGTTTTCCACTAACAAAACCTACATGCCCACCAAATTCTGTTAATTGGTATTCAATATTTTTAGGTAATGTTGTGATATCAGGTATCACTTCTGTAGACATAAAGGGATCATCTTTGGCGTGAATGATAAGTGTATTTTTTTTGATCTGATTGAGTAAAGGGAGAGCGCTACATTGACGATAATAATCAAGGGCGTCTTTGAAACCGTGAATTTTTGCCGTGATCAGATCATCAAATTGACGTAACTTTTTAATGGATTTAATGGTTAATAGACTAATAGGTAACGACTGGGGATAGCGGATCAATTTGCGAGTTGCATTGCGTTTTAACCCTTTCAGTAAATACCATTGATAGAAGCGCGAAAATCCTCGCTCTATTTTGGTTGAGCAAGGTTCTAACATCAAAGGTGCTGACACAATAACAGCAGCATCTAATACCGCATTTTCACCACTTTCGGCAAGATAATAGGCCAGCATATTGCCTCCTAAAGAGTAACCTACCGCTGCGGTTGGTTGTTCGCCAAATTGCTCTTTTAACCAATTCAGAAAATAGCGGGCATCTTCTGTTTCACCAGAATGATAAATGCGTTTTTGCCGATTGGGTTCGCCACTACAGCCTCTAAAATGCATGACAACACCTAGCCATCCTCGCGCTTTCGCCGCGGCTAGCATGCCATGAACATAAGGGCTATTAAAGTTACCTTCCAAACCATGAAAGATAACCAAACGGGGCTTATGTTGCGCTGTTTTGGGTTCTTCACTCCATGCTAAGTCGACAAAATCATTATCAGGCAAATTAAGCCGTTGCCAATAAGGCGTTAATAGTGGCGTTCTTCGCACTATTCGAGGCAAAAGTGTCTGTAAATGGGGATTCTTAGCCCAAGGTATTGGATCAAAATATTGAGACATAGTTCCGTTTATTAAAATGAATTAATGCTTGTTTGCTAAATAACATACTGCTATTTTCGGTGAAAATAAAACATCTGTCACATCTTTGAGCATTTCACTATGACAAATAGCCTAGTTGTTTCGTTGAGCGTTTTCCTTTTTATTGCAGCCATTACGCCCGGACCTAATAATTTACTATTAACCTCTTCGGGGGCTCATGTTGGTTTAAAACGCTCTTTAACGTTGATGGCAGGCATTATCGTCGGAATGCAATGTGTATTACTTAGCTCTGCTTTTGGTATTGCGACATTATTGATTATTTATCCTGCATTGCATATCGGTTTAAAGATTATTGGTAGCATTTATCTTTGTTGGTTAGCTTGGAAAACAGCAACCGCTTCTTACCAACGATTAGATATTTCAAGTAAAATGCCCCAAACAGTGACGGCGTTTCAAGGTGGATTATTGCAATTTTTAAATCCAAAAGCTTGGATGATGGGGCTAGGCGCCGTAGGAAGTTTTAGTTTAGCCGGTGATGGTTATTTGGGATCGATTGGTGTAATTAGTGTTGTGATGTTGGTGGTAAATTTTATCGCTGGTATGGTATGGATTTTAGGTGGAACATTTATCAGTCATTTTTTACAAAGCAGACGAGCATGGTTCTTATTTAATATTATAATGGGGATATTAACCGCCATGTGTATTCCATTGATTTGGATTGAATAAATATAGACTAAAATAAATGATTTAGTTTCTTTTTATTGTTATAAATAATAATTTTTTTAGTTTAGTTAGTCTCTTGTTTTGTTATATTGCATTTAATTAGCTAATTTAGCTATATTGAGTTATTTTCTACGATTATTATTATATCCAAATATGTTATTTAATCACACATTACACATAATTATTTATTACCGTTGTTGATGATTATCTATTAATAATATTAAGTATGATTAAAGTGTTGTTTTGTGTATTTCTTGATTATTTTATCTTTAATTTTAATCGTAGCTGTGGCAAGGAATTATTTATTCCGTTTGATTGACTATGGTTGTTGAGTGTTTATTGGTTGTTTATTTTTATTAACATTAATTTTATGATTATTTATCAATGGGATAAAATTTTATTATTATGCTATATATTGATATTTAATGGAGTTTTATCTGCAGTGATATTAAGGAATAAATTATTTCAAAAAACTAAAAAAAATTTAAGCATTATTTATAATTTGTTTAAAAATAGATGTGCTTATACGTAAAATTTTAGATAAAATCATAAACAGAATTATTATAAAGGTATTGTTAATATTATTAACATTTTCTATTGAGTAGATGATGTTTTTAATTCACTTTACCATTAAAAATTAATTATTTAATACAATTAAATTTGTTAATAATTAAATCATTATAAAAATAGTATAATTTAAGTGGATTATGTCATTATGCCTACATTAACGAAGATAGCGTGGATAAAACCAGGGATGGCGACAAATCAACGTAAAATAGCGGATTATATTTTAGAACACCCTGAAAAAATCGTGACTTTATCATCACAGCAATTAGCCGAAATTATGGGAGTCAGCCAATCAGCAATAGTGAAATTTAGTCAAAAGATAGGATTTAAAGGATTTCCTTCTTTAAAGCTGGCTATCAGTGAAGATTTAGGGCGAAAAAATGCTAATTCAGAAAAAAATTCCAGCATATTACATAACCAAATAGATTCTGAGGATAGCCTGGTTGTTATTGCGCAGAAATTAGCACAAGAAAAAAATAATTCAATTCGGGATACCACACGTCAAATTAATTATCACCAGTTTGAACAAGTGATCCAACAGATTGATGACGCCTCTCGGGTACAAATTATAGGTATTGGTGGATCAGGTTTAGTTGCCAGAGATTTAAGTTATAAATTACAGAAAATAGGTATTACGACTTTAATTGAAACCGATCATCATGTACAAATTTCTGTTGCTCAGATGTTAAGCCCTCGGGATTTACAAATTGTTATCTCTTACAGTGGCAAAAGAAAAGATATGCTGGTCGCTGCATCTGTGGCTAAAAAACAAGGTGCTAAAATTATAGCGATCACAGGAGAAAAACATTCACCACTAGGTCTGATGGCCGATTATATATTAGAAACTATTGCTGATGAAGGTGAGTGGCGTAGTGCTGCTATTTCTTCTCGCACTGCACAAAACACCATTACCGATCTTATCTTTATGGCATTATTAAAGAAGCGTGATGAAAATGCGAAGACTTTAGTATTAAGCTCTCAAGCACTAATTAATAGTCTGGATGATTAATTTATTTGAACTGATTCAAATTTTTAATATTTAAAAGTTAATATTTACACTTATTTCTAAAGTTATTCTCTTTGTAGCCGAAACGTTAGTTATTTAGCACGTGTTTTTTTATTGAGATATCTCATTTCAATGACGAGGAGAGTAACTAATGCGTAACAATCAACCGGTGACACAGCGAGAATATCCGGTAGCTGAAAACGCAACACTGATGTCAACAACCGATGTTAATGGCAATATTATTTATGCTAATGAGGATTTTGTTGAAGTCAGTGGTTTTTCAGCACAAGAGTTAATGGGGCAACCCCATAATATTGTCAGACATCCAGATATTCCTGCTGATGTATTTAGAGACATGTGGAAAACATTAAAACAGGGGGAGGTTTGGACGGGAATAGTTAAAAATAGGCGCAAAAATGGCGATCATTATTGGGTAAGAGCTAATGTCACCCCTATTATTCGTCAAGGTAAAATTCAAAGTTTTATGTCAGTGAGGACGGCGGCAAAAAAAGAAGAAGTAGAACAAGCCGCAGCACTGTATGCCGCTTTTAACCAAGGTAAATATCCCTCTCACACTTTTTCTAAGGGGGCATTCATTTATAAGGGCTGGAAAAGTTGGCGCTCATGGAAACAAACACTCTCACTAAAGCAGCGTGTACGCTTACTTCTTTTATTACCATTTCCTTTTATATTATTAAGTGTTTGGTTTGCTGGTTTAAATGGTTGGGGTTTATTCATTCATACCGCTATCTTACTTTCACTATTGATAGCCAATGAGCGAATTTTTTATTTTCAAATAGTGAAGCCGATTATGATCCTTAATAAACATGCTAATCGGGTGGCTACAGGTGATGAACACAACGTTGATTATCTTGATCGTATTGATGAAATTGGTATGACTCAACGTTCTGTAAATCAATTAGGGCGGATGTTTCGTTGGCTTGTGAACGATGTCAGTCATCAAATTCATCAAGTTGCTTTTTCTTGTGATCAACTAGCTGCGGGGAATCGTGATCTCTATACGAGGACTGAACAAACTGCAAGTCATGTTGAGACTACTGCGTCAACCATGAATCAATTAACCACAGCGGTGAGTAATAATAGTGAAACGGCAGGGCAGGCTAATAATTTATCTAATATGACTTGCAAGGCAGCAATACAAGGAGGAACTGCAATGGATACTATTGTGCATACGATGGACGATATTGCGAAAAGTTCTGAGCGTATCAGTAATATTATTGGTGTCATTGACAGTATTGCATTTCAAACCAACATATTGGCATTAAACGCTTCGGTGGAAGCCGCCAGAGCAGGAGAGCAAGGACGCGGTTTTTCTGTGGTAGCCAGTGAGGTACGTAATTTGGCGCAACGCAGTGCAGAGGCGGCAAAAGAGATCAAAGCATTGATTAATACATCAAGTAACAATATTAAGATTGGCTCAAAGCAAGTGAATGAGACGGTGGAAACAATGGAAAATATTGTGGTTCATGTAAAAAATGTCACGAGTCTTATTGGTGAAATCAGCCTTGCATCATCAGAACAAAGTGCAGGATTAAAAGAGCTTGGTCGAGCTGTAGAGCAGTTAGAATCAATAACACATGAAAATGCAGATTATGTCTCTAAAGCGTCGTTAATTTCCGGAGAAATGAAAGAACAAACGAATTATTTAGTAAAAGCTATTCATGTATTTCACTAAATAGTAAGAAAAGTCGAATAAAGAAATAGGTAAAGATCTTCCAGATAATATAAAACACCTCATTTTTATGAGGTGTAATTATTTGATTAAATTGTATTAAATAATTAATTATGGAAAAAATGGTGTCTCTTATTTCTTTCATTTGAGATTTTACTATATTTGGATTTTTGATTGTTTTTTGTCCTGACTTAAGTTATATATAAAATATTGAAAATATAAAATAGGAAAATCACATGGCTAACATTATATACATGACCCTAACTGGGGAACAACAAGGATTAATATCTAAAGGGTGTTCAACATATGATTCAATTGGAAATAAATACCAAAAAGGTCATGAGGATGAAATACTTGTATTAGCTATTAGACATTCGATATCTCGAGCCCAAAACTCTCATCATCATCCATTCGAAATAGTAAAACCCATCGATAAATCATCGCCACTGCTAGGTGTCGCCATATCTAATAATGAGTTAATAGATTGCAAACTAGAATTTTTTAGAACTAGTCAAAATGGCGCTCAAGAAAAGTACTACAGTATATCATTACAACAGGCCACCATAAAAAATATAACTTATGATTATCCTAATTCAATATCTCATAATGACAGACAACCGGAAGAAATCATATTGTTAGATTATAGAGATATCACATGGAGGCATTTAGCGGCATCCACATCAGGATATAGTATTAGAGAAGAAAGTATCTACTAAGTAGATGCTTTCTTCTCTAATAGATAAGGTTTTATATCATTTATAATGTCATATAGTTTTTCTTTAGAAATAATAAATATTCCAGTTATATAGCAGTCACTATCGAAGTATTCAAATAACTTGTAGTGAACTGAAATGTCGCTAGAGTTTTTTATTTTTTTAAAGGAAATGTTAATTATGTTTCTCTCATCTGTGAATAAACATTTATAACTAACGTTGTTTATAATATCTAAAATATTATCGACAAAATCACTTAATTCAAAATAATAAAATTCACAATTAAAAACATTAAAAAAACCGTTTTTAAGGGTTAATTCTATATTAAAAGTAAATGATTTATCATATTCAGAGTATTGTTCACTATCAATAGAAAAATCGTGTATATCAATAATAGAAAACTTTATATTATTTATTTCATTGTTTATACTAAACATATTGCCTCTATTTATACATAAAATGAGTAACGGTCCATGTTTTTTCATCAACAACAACTTCTAAAGTATATTCTTTTACTTCATTTATATTTTTACCATTAAGATTTTTTATTTTTGATGAGTAACGATACTTTTTTATTTTGATAATATATCTTTTAAGTATTAAAGCAGATCTACCTTTAGTGTCTACCCCTCTCTGACCATATCTTATTGCTTTTTCAATAATTGTTATTGGAACATATCTTTCTGCTTCAGCCATGTGAGATGCGGCTTTAGGTGTGAATTTTAAAGTTCTAGGTGATAATCCTATTTTTAGTCGTCCACGTAAAAGTGAAATTAAATGATCTGTTAATTTAATAGTTCCTGCTTTGACTAAAGATGTACCACCTCCTTTAAGTAAAGTAGTGAGCTTCGCTCCATTTTTAACAAACCATCCCCCAAGTAAAATTATATCTAAAGGATCAATTAATGGTGATACTAAAGGTAGTTCATATTTACCTAAATATTCACCAGTTGCATCATAAACATCATAAACTCCAGATATGCCATATAGATAGCCTATGCACATTCCGGAATCTTCATCGACGACAGGTACTGACCCTGATGGTATAGTGTCAGTTAATTCTAGAGCAAAATACTCTCCTTCAACTAATGGTGATTTAAAGTCATAGACTCTACCAATATCATTATAATCAAAAGGTCTAATATTTATATCATCATCCATGCAAATATCCTTATGCTTAATTAACAATTTAGACTCAGATAAGAATCATGATATGAAATGAGCGAATTTACTACTTAAACTTCTCTATTAAATACTATAAAAATATTTCAGTATTATTTTAATCGCTAAATCACACATAGTATTAAAGCCCAATTTCACAGTTTATAATAGTATATCAACACCTCATTTTTATGAGGTGTTGATATACATATAAATAGATTAGCACTTGTTAAAAACTTGTCCAATCATCATCTTCATCTTCTTTGAATGTTGATTGGTTATGGTTTTTTGGCTCTTTTATTCTTGAGTCTTGTTGATTTTCTTTTATGGGCGATAACCCAATATTTGCTGATTTCTCAACGGGTTTTGTTAATGTGCTCTTCTTCGAAAATAGACTTTCCGCTGTTTTAAATTGCTCAACAATTTGCTCAAGATCACCCGCCTCTTCGGTTAGTAAACTCGCTACAGCAGAAGATTGCTCCACCATTGCGGCATTTTGTTGTGTCGCTTTATCCATTTCAGTGACGGCTAAGGAGACTTGAGAAATGCCTCGCGTTTGTTCTTCTGATGCAGATAAAATTTCAGTCATTGAGCTTTCAACATGTTTAACTGATGTGAGGATCTCATCCATTGAAGTACTGACTTGTTCAACCAGTTGATTACCTTGTTTGACGCGGTTAATCGACGCATCAATAAGCTCTTTGATCTCTTTTGCCGCCTCTGCACTGCGTTGCGCCAATTCTCTTACTTCTGTGGCAACAACAGAAAAACCACGTCCTTGCTCTCCTGCTCTGGCCGCTTCTACCGCAGCATTGAGTGATAATATATTGGTTTGAAAAGCAATGCTGTTGATAACCGTTGTGATCTCGCCAATCTTTTGAGAGCTTTGTGCAATATCGTTCATGGTTTTTACCATTCTATGGGTAACATCCCCCCCTTTACTGGCAATATTAGAGGTTTGATTGATAAGGTGTGATACTTCACGAGCACTTTCAGTATTATTTTTTACTGTGGCGGTTAGTTGTTCCATACTAGAAGCGGTTTCTTCTAAAGCGCTCGCTTGCTCTTGAGTACGACTAGATAGATCATTATTACCAGCACTGAGCTCTTGTACACCATTATAAATATGATGACTTGTTCCGCGAATAGCATTGACTATCAGTGATAATTCAGACCGCATATACTGTATTCCATTAATAAGTTGGTCTATCTCATTATTACCTTTGACTTTTATGGTGCTATTTTCAAGTAAATTCCCTTGTGAGATATCTGACATATAATCAATGACTTGTTTAATACGTAACACGATATGGTGGCGTATCCACAACATGACAAACACCGTAAATAAGATAAATACCGACATAAAAATAAACGCGAAGATCAACGCGCGTTGGTAATTACCCTGTGCGGCTTCTATAGCGTGGTTGACGACATTATCGCTAAGATGATCCGTTGCCTCATAAAGTGATTGTGTGAAGCGCTCATTCGTATTGTGAGCATAAAGCGATTGGAAACCGTAATAATCTCGTATTTCTAAACATGAAACGAGCTGGTCAAGATCGTAAATGACACGCTGAAATAGTTTTTTCATTTTCGCCACTTTTTCGCGATCAAAATCGGCATTTTCAGCGGAGGTAAAATATTGGGTAATAATGCTAGAGACTTCTTTTTTTCGTTGAGGGTAAGAGGAGAGGAAATCTGTAATTTTGCTTTCAGCAAGATCTGGGGTGAGATGAGCATCAAACATTACATTAAGCATATCTTCACGTAATTTATTTAATGCGGCATAACCATAATCCATGGTTTTTATCTGTTCAAAACCATCGGCTAACTGTGAAATTCGCTTATTAGTTAAATAAGCATCACGAATGCCTGTAGCACCAGAAAACAACTGAATGGCACAAAACAAGATCAAAATAAACATTAAGCCACTAGATATTTTTATTCGTTTAAGCATAGCCTTACCTATTTCATTAATTTGTAGGATAAAGAGCAAGGAACGACAAACATACATCAGTTAAATTTATTCGGCTTAATAATTGAAAACTTTACTTTTTTTATCTATTTTGTGACTGAAAACGACTTATTTTGCTTTTTTTCGCTTTAATTAACCGCTAATAACTAAAATTTTCTAATGATTGGTGTAAGGTGCTAGAGGAAAAAAATAATTTATTAGCAAGGCGAATTATTAGTAATTAAAAGTTTCTAATGATTGATGAGAAAGAAAAGAAAAATATCAGTAAGCAAAGTGCTGTCTGATTTTTATAACCTATATAGAATAGGAAAATTTATAATTGATTTTAAGAAATACCTCCAATCTTGTTTGATTGAAGGTATTAACGGTAGAGGTCTTTAATACAGATGTAACGTGTTATTTAAACTTTGTCGCAGGTTAATATTATTGTAGGTTATTTAGCTTAAAAACTTTCCCAATTGTCATCGGCTTCATGATGATGGGATTTTATTGTGGATGTCGTTGCTGTTTTTGTTATTTCCGGTTCAGCTGGCTTAGCCGAGAATGTTGGTGATCGTGGTGATGTAACCGCGACTTGTTCTACCTTGAAGGTATTTACAATCATATCTAACATTGAGGCTTGTTCACTTAGTGTTGCTGAAGCAGCTGTAGATTGTTCCACCATCGCGGCATTTTGTTGTGTCGCTTTATCCATTTCATTAACTGCAAGGCTAATCTGAGCAATGCCACGAGTTTGCTCTTCTGATGCTGCTAAAATCTCTTTCATCGAGCCTGATACATGGTTAACTGATGTGACGATCTCTCCCATAGATAAGCTGACTTGTTCGACAAGATCATTACCCTGTTTTACTCGTAAAATAGTTGATTCAATGAGTTCTTTTATCTCTTTTGCCGCCTCCGCACTACGTTGCGCCAAATTACGTACCTCACTGGCTACCACAGAAAAACCGCGTCCTTGCTCACCGGCTCTGGCTGCTTCTACTGCGGCATTGAGTGCTAATATATTGGTTTGAAAAGCGATATCATCAATCACTGCGGTGATCTCACCAATTTTTTGCGAACGATCGGCAATGTCTGTCATGGTCATCACCATCTTATTGCTATGCTCACCACCTTGAACAGCAATATCTGCTGTGCTCATGACTAACTGAGTGACTTCACGTGCGCTTTCGGTATTATTTCTGACTGTTGCGGTAAGCTGTTCCATGCTGGAAGCCGTTTCTTCTAAAGCACTAGCTTGCTCTTCGGTACGACTTGATAAATCGTTATTACCGGCGGCAATTTCTTGAACACCACTATAAATCGTTGTACTACTGTTACGGATAGCGCTAACCATTTCTTTTAAGCGCGCTCGCATTTGTTGTAAACCCAACATAAGTTGGTCTATTTCATTGCGGCCTGTAATATCATGGTCAATGCGACTAATTAAATCTCCACTAGCAATCGCCTCTTGATATTCAATCATTTGGTTAATGCGTACAATAATATGTTTACGGATCCAAAAGAGCACTAATGTCGTAAATATCAGGAATATACCCATGAATAGGGAGGCTATCCATAGCATCTCGTGATAGTTATCTTCTGCTTCAATCACCGACGGATTAACAACGTCATCAGTAATGAAATCTGTTGCTTCATATAATGAATTAGTGAAGTTATCGTTGGCTGGACTTTTTAAGATCAAACGAATTGCATTGGTATTACGTTCATTTAAATATTGCACAAGAAGATCTAAGTCATAACGACTTTTTTGATAAAGTTGTTTGATCTCTGCCATGCGTTGCTGATCAAATCCAGTTTGTGCAGATAGTTCGACATATTCATTCATCAACGTATCCACCTCCGCCTTACGTGCATCCATCGTTTGTATGAATGTAGTAATATTAGCATCTTCCACCTGTGGATTAGCAATATAACTAAACGCCTGCGCAATAATATCAGTACGTAAAGTATTTAACGCCGCGTAGGTGTTATCCATAGTGCGTAACTGGTCGAAACTGTATGAGATTTGTTTTAATTTGTTTTGAGTTTGGTAGGCATCGTGAATGCTTTGTACTCCAGATATTACCTGAATAATACAAAACAGAGTCAGGACACACATTAAACCTTGAGAGATTTTAATTCGTTTTAACATAACCCTACCTATTAGCTTGGCCTTTTTCTTCGCCAGTGGGAGTTCCACTTAGCAGAATGATTAATTCGGCTGGTAGATTAAAAACTTTAGCTAGAAAATGAGTATTTCCCTTACTTAATACAAATAATGGGTAAATAAATGATAGATAACTATTTAAATTGGATAATTGCGTACAAGGTGAGGATATAATTTTGTGTAAAACGTGCTACTGTGACAGGAAATAAAGGCGTTAAGTTAAATGACTTATATAAATTTTTTAAATGTATTTTAATGAAAAGGAACTATATTATTTTAATAGTTCCTTTTTAGGCATTAATGAAAAATAGTTATTGAGACTCAAAAGCGTTGGTCATCTCTTCTAGTTTTTCTTGTAATTCCATCCACGCCATCTCAACTTCTTCTAAAGCCGATTTGGCAATACTTTGACGGCTTAAGCAATTGGTAAGTGTCGCCTTGTTCTTCGCTTCATAAATTTGACTATCAGAAAGCTCAGTTTCGATGGCGGCCAGCTCTTGGCTAAGCTTATCCATCTTGCTTTCTAATGTGGTGAGCTTTTTGCGCAAAGGTTGAGTTTGTTGCCTAAACTCCGCCTCTTTACGCTTTTGCTCTTTTTTATCTTGAGCCGTTAAGTTCGAGGCGTTTGTTGTTTCTTGATCGGGTTGCGTTTTATTTGCTTGAGTCTCTTGGCGATTTTGATCAACTAACCATTGCTGGTAATCATCAAGGTCGCCTTCGAATGGCTCTACTTGACCATCATGGACGAGATATAAATCGTCTGTGGTTGAGCGTAATAAATGCCTATCATGGGATACCACAACAATCGCACCTTCAAAGCTAATTAGCGCTTGTGTTAATGCTTGTCGCATATCTAAATCAAGGTGGTTGGTTGGTTCATCCATTAGTAGTAAATTTGGGCGTTGCCAAACCAGTAGCGATAAAACTAAACGTGCTTTTTCACCACCAGAAAATTGGCCACATGCATCGGTGACTTTATCACCATGGAAACCAAACCCCCCTAGATAATCACGTAATTTTTGCTCAGTCTCTTGTGGCGCTAAACGGGTTAAATGTTGTAATGCAGATTCATCGGCACGTAAATATTCCAGCTGATGCTGGGCGAAATAACCTAATTTGATCCCTTTGGAAAGGGCAACCTTTCCTTGTAGTGGTGCTAATTCTCCAGCTAACAGCTTAATTAATGTAGATTTACCTGCACCATTACGGCCTAAGAGACCAATTCGTGAGCCGGGAATTAAGTTAAGTTTGATGTTATTAAGGATAATCTTATCACCGTAACCGGCACTGACTTTTTCCATAGACAGAAGCGGGTTTGGTAAGCTTTCTGGTTGGCGAAAACTAAACTGGAACGGGTTATCTGAGTGCGCGGGGGCCACTCGCTCCATACGTTCAAGCATTTTGACACGGCTTTGTGCCTGTTTGGCTTTAGTCGCTTTCGCCTTAAAGCGGTCAATAAAACTTTGTAAATGGGCAATTTTTGCTTGCTGATTTTCAAAGAGTGCTTGTTGTTGTGCCAATTTTGTTGCACGTTGTATTTCAAACGAAGAGTAGTTACCTGAATATTCAAATATTTTCTCTTGTTCAATATGTAAGATTTTATCCACAATCGGATCAAGAAAATCTCGGTCGTGGGAAATTAAAATCAACGTACCATTATAACTTTTTAGCCATTTTTCTAGCCAAATTACCGCATCTAAATCTAAGTGGTTAGTCGGTTCATCAAGTAGTAATAGATCAGAACGACAAATTAGTGCCTGTGCTAAGTTTAAGCGCATTCGCCAACCACCAGAAAATGATTTTACTGGCTCAGTGAGTTGTTGTTGGCTGAATCCCAAGCCATTAAGTAATGTAGCCGCACGAGATTGAATAGTCCACGCATTAATAGCATCGAGTTGGCCGTGGATCAGGGCAATAGCATGACCATCGTTATTGTCGTTCGCCTGTTGTAGACGACGCTCCAACTCGCGGTATTCTCTATCACCATCAATAACATAATCAATGGCAGGAACGTCTAAAGCGGGTGTCTCTTGATTTACCCATGCCATTGACCAAGTGCTAGGAAACGTCACATTACCCGCTTCAGCTTGTAGATCCCCTTTTAATAAAGAGAGCAGTGTGGTTTTGCCACAGCCATTTTTACCCACAAGACCAATCTTTTGTCCTGGATTAATCGTTGCGCTGGCATTATCAAGTAATACCCTGACACCGCGGCGAATTTGCAAAGAAGAAAAAACAATCATAAATGTCGTCTATTAAGAGTATGTAAATTAATATATAGAGTAAGTTGTTCGTAACAGTTGGTCACAATGCGTGCATGGTAACGGAAAAAAAGGTTTCTGACACGTTTTGTAAGGAGGAATGATGTCAAACGCATCAAATGTTTTACTGGTGTATGTCCATCCCGAACCGCGTCAATCTATCGCCAATAAAGCGTTGTTGCGTGCGGTACGGGATCTGGAAAATATAACAATTCATGATTTATATGCTACTTACCCTGATTTCTTTATCGATATTCACCGTGAACAAGCGCTATTGTGTCAACACCAAGTTATTGTATTTCAGTTTCCATTACAAACTTATAGTTGTCCTGCGTTATTAAAAGAGTGGCAAGATAGAGTGCTCACGCGCCCTTTTGCTAATAAAGTTGGACGAGCTCAACTTAAAGGTAAAACATTCCGTTGCGTAGTGACTACTGGTGAGCCTGAACATGCTTATCAACATAATGGTAAAAATCACTACACACTATCTGAATTATTGCGTCCTATCGAGTTAATGGCGGAAATGTGTGGTATGCGCTGGTTATCGCCGATGATTATTTACTCCGCAAGGCAACAGTCCAAAACAACACTAGGGCATATTAGTGATGCTTATCGCCAATGGTTACAAGCACCGTTAGAGGGGGAACACGCGGATGGAAGATAATTGGATGATAAAAGCCGTGCTGTTTTTCTTATGTGCTGCCGTGATTATGGTACCCATTGCACAACGCTTAAAAATTGGTGCGGTATTAGGCTATTTAATTGCTGGTATTGCGATTGGCCCTTGGGGATTAGGATTATTTAAAGATGTTGATTACATCTTACACTTTTCTGAATTAGGGGTTGTTTTTTTAATGTTCCTGATTGGGCTGGAGTTAAATCCAGCTAAGCTTTGGGAGTTACGGCGAGCAATATTTGGTGTCGGCGCCATGCAGGTTGTCTTTACTGCATCTATTATCACAGGGCTACTTTTACTCTTAACTTCTTTTTCGTGGCAAGCGGCATTGATTGGTGGCCTAGGTATCGCCATGTCATCAACTGCGATGGCTTTACAATTGATGAATGAAAAAGGAATGAATCATAACGAAGGAGGCCAGTTGGGTTTTGCGGTTTTACTCTTTCAAGATATGGCCGTTATTCCTATTCTTGCGGTGATCCCTTTACTTGCTGGTGAAACAGCCAGTAGTGATTGGTATCGTATTGCCCTAAAAATAGTCTCATTCGCTGCATTATTAATTTGTGGCCGCTATTTATTGCGCCCACTATTTCGCTTAATTGTTAAATCGGGTGTGAGAGAAGTTTTTACCGCTGGTGCGCTATTAGTGGTATTAGGGTCAGCACTCTTTATGGAAATGATTGGCTTTTCCATGGCGATGGGAACTTTTATTGCAGGGGTATTATTAGCTGACTCTGAATATCGTCATGAATTAGAAATCTCGATTGAACCTTTTAAAGGCTTATTGTTAGGGTTGTTTTTCATCTCCGTCGGTATGTCCCTCAATATAGGTATATTGTGGGATTATTTACCGCAAGTGTTACTGGGCGTTGTTATTTTAGTCTTGATTAAAGGGTTGGTACTTTATGGTATCGCTTGGTTAGCGAGATTACGTTTTTCGACACGTTTACAATTTTCAGCCGTATTAAGCCAAGGCGGTGAATTTGCTTTTGTTGTTTTTTCTACCTCTATGGCGATGGGGGTATTAAATAGTGAACAGATGGCATTGCTTTTGGTTGTCGTAACGCTTTCAATGATGACTACGCCACTTGTGATGCAAATGACAGACGCCGTGTTATCGCGCCGTTATAATGATGCAAAGATAGACGAAGAGCCTTTTGTTGAAAATAACCATCCAGAAGTGATCTTGGTGGGCTTTGGTCGTATGGGGCAGGTAGTCGGGCGTCTACTTATGGCCAATAAAGTCAACGTGACCGTATTAGAGCATGATGTTGGTAGTTTAAGTACCATGCGTAAATATGGTTATAAAGTTTATTATGGCGATGCGACAGACTTGAATTTATTACGTGCTGCGGGGGCTGAACACGCGAAAGCCATTGTGATCACCAGTAATGAGCCTGAGGCGACAATGGAAATTGTCCATTTATGCCAGCGCCATTTTCCTCAATTACAAATTATTGCCAGAGCCAGAGGACGTGTTGAAGCACATGAGCTATTAAAAGCAGGGGTGACAGAGTTTAGTCGAGAAACCTTCTCGAGTGCTTTAGAGCTAGGACGTAAAACTTTAATTGAACTTGGTATGCACCCACATCAGGCCTATCGTGCACAACAGCATTTTCGTCGTCTAGATATGCAGTTATTAAGAAAGTTAGTGGACGAATCACCTGAAGAAGTCTCGAATGTTTCACGTGTTAAAGAGGCTCGTCGTGAATTAGAAGAGCTGTTTAATGAAGAGATGAGACAAGAGCACCACCAGCCTGATATTTGGGACGAATCGTTAACTGATGCTATCCCTCAAGTAAATAGAGAAAAAAGACCCATTGATAAACAGGAGAACTGACCCCATGTCTGCAACCCGTAAGCGTTTTATTGCTGGCGCAGTATGTCCCCACTGTCAAGCCCAAGATACACTGAAAATGTGGCGAGAAGATAAAGTGGATATTGTGGAATGCGCTCAATGTGGTCATCAGCAAAGGCAAACAGACGGTGAGGTTAGTGCACTTGTGCGTGAAAATGAACAGGTCATCGGGATCTTTACACCACAATAATTGTAGGTTTTTTTGATATAACCCGATACAGACGATTTATTTTTCGTTACAATCGGGAAAATTTTGCCCACGGGTATGTAGGAGATGTCATGAAAGTAGCAAACGACTTGGTAGTTAGTCTGGCTTATCAAGTAAGAACAGAAGACGGTGTTTTAGTTGATGAGTCCCCGGTGAGTGCACCGCTAGACTATCTACATGGCCGTGGTTCTTTAATCAGTGGTTTAGAAAATGCATTAACGGGTCGTGAAGTTGGTGAGAAGTTCGACGTTGAAGTCGCTTCTGATGACGCATATGGCCAATACGATGAAAACTTAGTTCAACGTGTACCGAAAGATGTTTTTGTTGGTGTTGATGAGTTAGAAGTGGGTATGCGCTTCTTAGCTGATACAGATCAAGGCCCAGTACCAGTAGAAATTACCGGTATTGAGGGTGACGAAGTTATCGTTGATGGTAACCACATGTTAGCGGGTCAAAACCTGAAGTTTCATGTAGAAATCGTTGCTATCCGTGAAGCCACTGAAGAAGAATTAGCTCATGGTCATGTTCATGGTGAAGATGAAGGTCATGAATGTTGTGGCGGACATGGTCACGGTGAAGAAGGTGGATGCTGTGGTGGTGGTCATGGCCATGATCACGATCACGGTGAAGAAGGTGGATGTTGTGGTGGCGGTCATGGCAAAGGTGGTCACGGCCACGGTCATGGCGGTTGTGGTTGCCAACATTAATCTTGTGAAACCATTGAAAAAGGAGCGTGATAACGCTCCTTTTTTGTTATAGCCTACAGTCTCACTTGAAGTTAATAATGAGGTGGTGGGGTCTCATCTTCAGGGCGAGCGAGCATTGACGATTGGGATGACTTCAATCGTTCGGTGACGATTTTTAAGGCCTCTTTAAAACGACTAATTTCAATTTGTTGTTGTGTGACCACCTGATTTAACTCTTCGATGGTGGCATCTTGGAAAGCAATTTTACTCTCTAATTGAATAAGTAACTCTTCTATTTCCTTAATGTCCATGTTTTTTCTCCTTGTTATGTGATGTCATATAATGACTAATATAGTGAATTACTGAGTAAAATTTAATATTATTTACTGATATATACACAGTAAGACATAAATCTGGTTTGAGTTAAAAGACTATTTTGTTAATGTGGTAACACGCTGTGCTGACGAAAATCCTAACATTAACGGTTGTGGGTGTCGGCAAATATTTTTAATTCATATAAAATTGTTACCCGCGGATGAGATCTACTCCGCAACGACAGAAAGAAGTGATGCAAAACGTATTTGCTAAGATTTAAGATGATCGTTTGCAACGCGTAGTGACTCACTAACATAAACTGGAGAACGGGATGAAATCTTTATTAAAAACGACGTTGTTGGCAACAAGTTTAGCATTTGCATTTAGTGCACCTCATGCACTGGCAGAAGAGACAGCTAAAGTACCAACATTAAATAGCGCGTTTAAAACTCAGGATGAGCAGAATGCATATGCTTTAGGCGCGTCAATGGGTCGCTATATGGAAGCTGCATTAACAGAACAAAAAAATATCGGTATTAATTTAGATTCAAAACAATTATTAGCCGGTGTTCAAGATGCCTTTAATAATAAATCTAAATTATCAGATGCAGAAATTGAATTAACGCTGGCAGCTTTTGAAGATCAAGTACGTACAGTTGCAACGGCGAAAATGGAAAAAGAAGCTGCAGAGAATAAAGCTGCTGGTGATAAATTCCGTACAGAATTTGCGGCTGAAAAAGGTGTCGTTAAAACTAAATCTGGCCTACTGTATTTAGTTGAAAATCCAGGTAAAGGTAAAACACCAACAGATGCTGATCGCGTTACTGTGAACTATAAAGGTATGCTGATTGACGGTAAACAATTTGATAGTTCTTATGATCGTAAAGAGCCTTTAACTATTAGCCTGAAAAGTGTTATCCCAGGTTGGACTGAAGGTATGAAATACATTAAAGAAGGCGGAAAAATTAAGTTAGTTATTCCACCTGAATTAGGTTACGGTCAACGTGCAACGAGTGGCATTCCAGCTAACTCAACATTAGTCTTTGAAGTTGAATTGCTGAGTGTTGAAAGCGACAAATAATCAGTTGCTTAATGAAAAAATGCTGGAGTACTATTCCAGCATTTTTGTTTGTTTATTTTATTTTTTCTTCAACAATCATTGAGTTAGTCTTTTTAAATACAAAAATAAGACCAATAATAATGGCGCCCATCCCCGCTAAACTAAGCCAAGACATTTTATTGCCTAAGAAGATATAATCCATTAACGCAGTTACTCCCGGTACTAAATAGAATAAGCTAGTCACATTAACCAGATTACCTGCAGTTAACAGTCGGTAGAGTAGTAATTGTGCCACGACAGAAATAATAATTGCTAGCCAAAGTACGGGAACAATAAAACCAATATCCCAAGATTGCTGCATAGGTTGAAATGGAATAAATAATAAGCATAGCGTTAAACTAACCACATATTGTATCGGCAATGCCTCCATAGGCGCTAATTGTAATTTCTTTTGGGAAATTGCGCCAAAGCTCATACAGAGGAGTGCAATAAGTGCATAAATCATTCCTGTTAATGAGAGTGAAGTATTAAATAAACTCTGCGCAACCACTAATACTAATCCTATCAAAGCAATAAATAGTCCTAATAATCGACTCGCAGTAAAGTGTCGTTCAATGATCCATAAAGTGAGGATTGGCTGAATACCCATAATAGTGGCGAGCATCCCTGGTGTAATACTGTTAGCGAGCGCTAACAAGTAACAAATAGAGTAACCACCGATAATGAGCAATCCAACCCATGCTGTTTTTAAACGGCTTCCTTTAGGGGGAAGAAATTGGCGACGTTGGAGACAAAGTAGGGTAAGAAACAGTAATGCAATAACAAAACGCCAAGTCAAAATGGCAAATGAGCTGCCATTATCTAAACCCCAACGAGAAAAAATAGCACCACTACTCCAAAGTAGAACAAAAAGCGTAGTAGGGGCAAACTTTGCCCAATATTGACCTAAAAACATAAGTAAACCTGTAAAAGTGTGTAGAAACAGCAGTAATGTCGAGATAACGGTTATGTCATTCTGATAGGAGAATCAATAGTAATAATCTCTCTGCATACATATAGTAATGAATATATTCTAGCCAGATAAATTATAGAAGTGCATAACAGTGCTAAAGGTAAACTGTTTCTCTAGCAACTTTTGCATAAAATAAGCGAGAGAAAATGGAGATATAGTCGGTTTCACCAGCGGATCGATATTTTATAATATTTGTTAAAATTTTTAGATAATTAGCATATTAATAGGGTTAACAACTTCTTAAAATAGCATAATATTTAAATATAACTGGTGTGCTTAGCTTCATTAAGCTTTTTCTTGATCCCCGAAATAGGGTAATTTTACCAAGAGAAATGCGTGAGTAATGTAAAAATAGAAAGAAAATAAAGCAAAGCTGTGACCTATGACAAAGCTCTTATTCTAAGACTCTTGACGTAGATCCCTTGACGATTTAACGTCAAGATTGTACAGGACTTTATATTTAAATTTTAATATTGAATTGATTCATGAAGATGAATCATTATAAATAATAAGACCTCAAGTCATTATCATAATTAAAGCCTTTAAGGATTATATAATCAAATGTCTAGCCCGTTATTCTATGGTGACAGCAACGAGTTTGAAAAACTAGATAGCCGACCTTTTACTCAAACTGATCACGAAATTTTAAAGTCATATGAGGCTGCAGTAGATGGTTTAGCCATGTTAATTGGTCATCACTGCGAAATCGTATTGCACTCTCTGGAAGATTTGAAATGTTCAGCGGTTAAAATTGCGAATGGGGAACATACAGGCCGTAAGATTGGTTCACCTATTACCGATTTAGCATTACAAATGTTGCACGATATTACAGATGAAGATTCAAGTTTTTCAAAAGCGTATTTTACCCGTGCAAAAAGTGGCGCTTTGATGAAATCAATTACGATCGCTATTCGTAATCGTGAGCGCCGTGTTATTGGTTTATTATGTATTAATATGAACCTTGATGTCCCATTCTCTGAGATTATTAAAACCTTTATTCCTGAAGAAACGCATGAAGTGGCTTCTGATGTGAATTTTGCTTCTTCTGTCGATGATCTCGTGGCACAAACACTTGAATTTACGATTGAAGAAGTGAATAACGATCGTGAAGTGGCTAATAACGCGAAAAATAAACAAGTGGTGTTAAATCTTTATGAGAAAGGGATCTTTGATATCAAAGACGCGATAAATCAAGTTGCTGATAGACTGAATATTTCTAAACATACTGTGTATCTCTATATCCGCCAATTTAAAAATGGAGAGTAGAGTAATACGATGAATCTGACATATTGCTTGCTGGTGACAGGGCCACATTATGGCACGGAACAAGCTTCTAGCGCTTATTTATTTGCTAAAGCGTTGCTTGAAAAAGGTCATCACATCGCACAAGTATTTTTTTATCGTGAAGGTGTGTCCAATGCTAATCAATTGGTCTCACCCGCAAGTGATGAATTTGACTTGCCAAAAGCCTGGATAGCATTAGCTTCACGCTACAATATCCCTTTGCAGGTTTGTGTTGCTGCAGCATTACGGCGTGGTGTTGTTGATGAGCAACAAGCTAAAGAGCAGGGGTTACTGAGCAGCAATATGGCAACAAAGTTTGAGCTAAGTGGCTTAGGAGCCCTCGCTCAAGCGATGTTAACTTGTGATCGTGTGGTGCAGTTTTAATGAAGAAAATGAATTCTGTGGCGTTTATCTTTACTCAGGCACCTCATGGTAATAGTGCTGGGCGTGAAGGTTTAGATGCGCTATTAGCAACTTCCGCCTTAACCGAAAATATAGGTGTTTTTTTTCTTTCTGATGGCGTGTTCCAATTACTGGAAAATCAACAGCCTGAAGGTGTTCTTTCTCGTCATCATGCAGCTACATTTAAAATCCTCCCCTTGTATGATGTGACAAACGTCTATATATCACAAGAAGATCTAGCTCATCGTGGTTTATCGTCACAAACAATGTTTATTCTTGATGCCAAGGTTATAACAGGTCAAGAGATTGCTCAAAAACTGAGTCACTATGACGTGGTATTACGTTTTTAATGATGAGTTAGTCAAGAAGGATGAACGGTTATGTTGTATACTTACTCCGTCTCTATTTACCAAAGTGATTTGGACGCATTTTTGTCTTTATTGACAAAGCATGATGAAGTTTTATTAATCCAAGATGGTGTACTAGCCGTTCTTGAAGATAATCCTTTATTAATTTATTGTCTGGCTCAGCAAATTTCTGTTTATGCATTAATTGATGATGTTCTCGCGCGAGGCCTAAAAGATCAGGTTTCTCATCAGATTAAACTTATCAATTATGGTGATTTTGTCGATTTAACGGTAAAACACCCCCAACAAATTCACTGGGGCGCGTAGAATTGCTGTATAATTCTTGACACATGAGCTCGTCAGCAATAAAATTCTGCGTCCTCATGTTTTGTCTTGTCGACAAGACAGAGTTCAAATCCGTGTTTACGAAGCAAAAACCAGGAGCTTTTTTTAAATGGCAACTATTAATCAGCTGGTGCGCAAATCTCGTAGCTCGAAAGTTGTTAAAAGCAACGTTCCAGCTCTGGAAGCTTGCCCGCAAAAACGTGGCGTATGTACTCGTGTATATACTACCACTCCTAAAAAACCAAACTCAGCACTGCGTAAAGTATGCCGTGTTCGTTTGACTAACGGTTTCGAAGTTTCTTCCTACATCGGTGGTGAAGGCCACAACTTGCAGGAGCACTCCGTAATCCTTATCCGTGGTGGTCGTGTTAAAGACTTACCAGGTGTGCGTTACCACACTGTTCGCGGCGCGCTGGACTGTTCCGGTGTTAAAGACCGTAAACAAGGTCGCTCTAAGTACGGTGTGAAGAAGCCAAAGGCTTAATGGTTCTCCGTTAAGTAAGGCCAAACATTTTTTCACAATTAATGTCAAAATAAACTCATCGAGTTTTGGACAACCCTGAATTTTAAACGGAGTATTTCCATGCCACGTCGTCGTGTAATTGGTCAACGTAAAATTCTGCCAGATCCTAAGTTCGGATCAGAACTACTGGCCAAATTTGTTAACATTCTGATGGTAGACGGTAAAAAATCTACTGCAGAATCTATTGTTTATAATGCGCTAGAGACCCTGGCTCAGCGTTCAGGCAAAACTGAACTGGAAGCGTTCGAAATCGCATTAGATAACGTACGTCCTACTGTGGAAGTTAAATCCCGCCGTGTTGGTGGTTCAACTTACCAAGTTCCAGTTGAAGTACGCCCAGTTCGTCGTAATGCATTAGCAATGCGTTGGATTGTTGAAGCTGCTCGTAAACGCGGTGATAAATCCATGGCTCTTCGCCTGGCAAATGAATTATCTGATGCGGCTGAAAACAAAGGCGCTGCTGTTAAGAAACGTGAAGACGTTCACCGTATGGCAGATGCAAACAAGGCGTTCGCACACTACCGCTGGTAATCCGCGAAGTAGTCGCAACTCTTTTCAGGACAGCTATGCTGTCCTTTACCTGAATTGAACGCCCACGAGAGAGGAAAAAATGGCTCGTCAAACCCCCATAGCACGCTATCGTAATATCGGTATTAGTGCGCACATCGACGCCGGTAAAACCACTACAAGTGAACGTATTCTGTTTTATACCGGTGTAAACCATAAAATTGGTGAAACTCACGAAGGTTCAGCAACAATGGACTGGATGGAGCAAGAGCAGGAACGTGGTATCACTATCACATCCGCTGCAACTACTGCATTCTGGTCTGGTATGGCTAAACAGTTTGAGCCTCACCGTGTAAACATCATCGACACCCCAGGACACGTTGACTTCACTATCGAAGTAGAACGTTCTATGCGTGTTCTTGATGGCGCGGTTATGGTTTACTGTGCAGTTGGTGGTGTTCAGCCTCAGTCAGAAACAGTATGGCGCCAGGCTAACAAATATCATGTACCACGTATCGCGTTCGTTAACAAAATGGACCGTATGGGTGCAAACTTCTTACGTGTAGTTGAACAAATCAAAACACGTTTAGCTGCAAACCCAGTTCCACTGCAAATCCCAGTAGGCGCTGAAGAAGATTTCACTGGTGTTGTTGACCTGATCAAAATGAAAGCGATTCGCTGGAATGAAGAAGATCAAGGCGTCACCTTCGAATACGAAGACATTCCTGCTGATTTACAAGATCTAGCAGAAGAGTGGCACAACAACCTGATCGAATCTGCAGCTGAAGCATCAGAAGAACTGATGGACAAATATCTAGGCGGTGAAGAACTGTCAGAAGCAGAAATTAAATCTGCGCTGCGTAAACGCGTTCTAGATAACGAAATTATCCTGGTTACCTGTGGTTCTGCATTTAAGAACAAAGGTGTTCAGGCAATGCTGGATGCAGTTATTGAATATCTGCCAGCACCAACAGATGTACCTGCAATTAAAGGTATTTTACCAGATGGTAAAGATACTCCAGCAGAACGTCATTCAAGCGATGAAGAGCCTTTCTCTTCTCTGGCATTTAAAATCGCAACTGACCCATTTGTTGGTAACTTAACGTTCTTCCGTGTTTATTCCGGTGTTGTAAACTCTGGTGACACGGTTCTGAACCCAGTTAAAGACAAAAAAGAACGTTTTGGCCGTATCGTTCAGATGCATGCTAATAAACGTGAAGAAATTAAAGAAGTTCGTGCAGGTGACATCGCTGCTGCTATCGGTCTGAAAGACGTTACTACAGGTGATACACTGTGTGCAATTGATGCACCAATCATCTTAGAACGTATGGAATTCCCAGAGCCAGTAATCTCTGTTGCTATCGAACCTAAGACTAAAGCTGACCAAGAAAAAATGGGTATCGCTCTGAACCGTCTGGCTCAAGAAGATCCATCTTTCCGTGTATCTAGTGATGAAGAGTCTGGACAGACTATCATCGCAGGTATGGGTGAGCTACACTTAGACGTGTTAGTTGACCGTATGCGTCGTGAGTTTAAAGTTGAAGCGAACGTAGGTAAACCACAAGTTGCTTACCGTGAAACAATTCGCGAAGAAATTACTGACGTTGAAGGTAAACACGCTAAACAATCTGGTGGTCGTGGTCAGTATGGTCATGTTGTTATTGACCTTAGCCCATTACCATCAGGTGGTGAAGAGAACTATGTGTTCGTCAACGATATCGTTGGTGGTGTAATTCCTAAAGAATTCATCCCAGCTGTTGACAAAGGTATCCAAGAACAGCTGAAATCAGGTCCTTTAGCCGGTTACCCTGTTGTTGATATCAAAGCTCGTCTGCACTTCGGTTCTTACCATGATGTTGACTCCTCAGAGATCGCGTTTAAAATTGCTGCATCTATGGCCTTTAAAGAAGGTTTCATGAAAGCAAAACCGATTCTGTTAGAGCCAATCATGAAAGTTGAGATTGAAACGCCAGAAGATTACATGGGCGACGTTATCGGTGACTTAAACCGTCGTCGTGGTATGGTTGAAGGTATGGACGATCTACCTACTGGTAAGATCATTCGTGCACAAGTACCACTGGCTGAAATGTTCGGTTATGCAACTGACCTGCGTTCACAAACTCAGGGTCGTGCTTCATACTCAATGGAGTTCTTGAAGTACAACGAAGCGCCTAGCAACGTCGCTCAGGCTATTATCGAAGCTCGTAAAGCGAAATAAGATCCTTTCGAGTTCAATTTAGTTTACGCTCCCTCTGTGAGAGGGAGCGATATTAAGGAATATAGTCGTGTCTAAAGAAAAATTTGAACGTTCAAAACCGCACGTTAACGTTGGTACTATCGGCCACGTTGACCACGGTAAAACAACTCTGACTGCTGCAATCACTACAGTTTTAGCTAAAACTTACGGTGGTGCTGCTCGTGCATTCGACCAAATCGATAATGCGCCAGAAGAAAAAGCGCGTGGTATCACCATCTCTACTTCACACGTAGAATACGATACTCCAACTCGCCACTACGCACACGTAGACTGCCCAGGTCACGCCGACTATGTTAAAAACATGATCACTGGTGCTGCGCAAATGGACGGAGCTATTCTGGTAGTAGCAGCAACTGATGGTCCAATGCCACAAACTCGTGAGCACATCCTGTTAGGTCGTCAGGTTGGTGTTCCTTACATCATCGTATTCCTGAACAAATGTGACATGGTAGATGATGAAGAGCTGTTAGAATTAGTTGAAATGGAAGTTCGTGAACTTCTGTCTCAATACGATTTCCCAGGTGATGACACTCCAGTAATCCGTGGTTCAGCGCTGAAAGCACTGGAAGGCGAAGCAGAGTGGGAAGCAAAAATTGTTGAATTAGCAGAAGCACTGGATTCTTATATCCCAGAGCCAGAGCGTGCAATTGACAAACCATTCCTGTTACCAATCGAAGATGTATTCTCAATCTCAGGCCGTGGTACAGTAGTTACTGGTCGTGTAGAGCGTGGTATCATCAAAGTAGGTGATGAAGTTGAGATTGTTGGTATCAAAGAAACCGCAAAAACAACTTGTACTGGCGTTGAAATGTTCCGTAAATTACTTGACGAAGGTCGTGCAGGTGAGAACGTAGGTGTTCTACTGCGTGGTACAAAACGTGAAGAAATCGAACGTGGACAAGTACTGGCGAAACCAGGCTCAATCAACCCACACAACAAATTTGAATCAGAAGTTTATATTCTGAGCAAAGATGAAGGTGGTCGTCACACTCCATTCTTCAAAGGCTACCGTCCACAGTTCTACTTCCGTACAACTGACGTAACTGGTACTATCGAATTACCAGAAGGCGTAGAAATGGTAATGCCAGGCGACAACGTGAACATGATCGTTGAACTGATCCACCCAATCGCAATGGACGAAGGTTTACGCTTCGCAATCCGTGAAGGTGGCCGTACAGTAGGTGCGGGTGTTGTTGCTAAAGTATTAGGTTAATT